>JAEXAZ010000001.1 GCA_023394255.1 Bacillota bacterium
GAAATCCAGCGACAGCGAGATCGCGCTTGTTTCCAATGCCGATGACGACTCCTGCAAAGTGGAAGGCGTGAAAAACGGTACGGTTACCATTACGGCCACCGCCTACGACGACGGCAAGGAGACAGCAACCTTTCGGCTGAAGGTCGGGACAGGCGCCGGTTCGGGAAGCAGAGATTCTTCTTCCGACGATGTGGACCCTGAACGGGGCGTGATGCCGACGGGGGTGACCGTCACGGGCAGCTCTACGCTGAAACGCGGCACCCGTTCGGAGTATGTCGGGAAAATTTCACCCAGCAACTGTGAGGACCCGGGCGTCAAATGGTCGGTCAGCGACAGCGATATTTTGAAGATCTATCGAACAGACGACGAAAATGTCATCAAGGTGGAAGGCGCCAAAACCGGAACCGCCTATCTGATCGGCGAGTCTTATCTGGATGACTCGGTTTATAAGCGGTTTAAAATTACAGTTACGTCGTAAGCGAAACGCATGGCTTCATGAAACATGGGGCCATGCGTTTTTTATATTCCCCTGGATATTGCATCCGGGTAAAAAAGTTGTTATAATAAAAAAAGTGATAAAAAGTTACAATTATCAGATCGTTTTTGATAAAAATTTACCAGTGGGAACTGGAAGATTATAATTTTTTGTCTAATTTGCACCGCGCGGATTCAAGCGGTATAAAAATAGGAGTGAAACTATGTACAAAATCGTTACCAAGCGCTGTCTGAACGATTCCGTGACACTTATGGAAATAGAAGCGCCGCACATTGCCAGAAAAGCAAAAGCGGGTCAGTTTATCATTTTCCGTGTCGATGAAAAAGGGGAACGCGTTCCCTTGACGATCGCCGATTATGACCGTGAAAAGGGCACTGTCACGATTATTTACCAGATTGTCGGCGCTTCCACAAAACTGCTGAACACGCTGGAAGAAGGCGACAGCATCCTTGACTTTGTCGGCCCTCTTGGCGTTGCGACACACATTGATCCGAATGCCAAACGCGTCTGCGTGATCGGCGGCGGAGTCGGCAATGCGATTGCCTATCCGCAGGCGAAAGCGCTGCACAACGCGGGCATTCAGGTGGATATGATCGCTGGATTCCGTTCCAGGGATATTGTGATTCTGGAAGAGGAAATGGGCGCGGTCAGCGACAATCTCTACATCATGACGGACGATGGTTCCTACGGCGAGAAGGGGCTTGTAACAAACAAGCTCCAGCAGCTGATTGACGCGGGCAACAAATATGATGAAGTCATCGCGATCGGTCCGATTATCATGATGAAGTTTGTGGCCGCGACCACGAAGCCTTACGGCATTAAAACGCTGGTCTCCCTCAATCCGATCATGGTGGACGGCACAGGCATGTGCGGCGGCTGCCGTGTCAAGGTGGGCGGGCAGACGAAGTTTGCCTGTGTCGACGGGCCTGACTTTGACGGACACGAGGTCGATTTTGACGAACTGATGAAGCGCAACACCTTCTATAGAGAGCGCGAAACGACAGATAAAGAGCATGTATGCCGCTTAACAGGAGGAAAACGCAATGCCTAATATGTCTTTGAAAAAAGTTTCCATGCCGGAGCAGGAGCCAAATGTCCGCAACAAAAATTTTCTGGAAGTTGCTACCGGCTATACAGAAGAAATGGCGGTCGAGGAAGCAACCCGCTGTCTCCACTGCAAAAACAAGCCCTGTGTCGCCGGCTGTCCGGTGAATGTACACATCCCCGAGTTTATCGCGAAAGTCGCGGCCCGGGATTTTGAGGGGGCGTATGAAGAAATCTCCCTCACAAACTCCCTGCCTGCTGTCTGCGGCCGCGTTTGCCCGCAGGAAAGCCAATGTGAAGGCAAGTGTATCCGCGGAGTCAAGGGCGAGTCTGTCGGGATCGGCCGTCTGGAGCGCTTTGTTGCCGACTGGCATATGGCTAACGGCACGGAGCATATCGAGAAGCCGAAAACCGGCGGCCATAAGGTTGCAATCGTCGGGGCCGGCCCGTCCGGCCTGACCTGCGCCGGAGATCTTGCGAAACTGGGCTACGAAGTGACTGTTTTTGAGGCGTTCCATGCCGCGGGCGGCGTCCTGATCTATGGAATTCCGGAATTCCGTCTGCCAAAGTCAATTGTGGCGAAAGAAGTCGGCAAGCTGGAAAAAATGGGCGTTGAAATCAAAACCAATATGGTAATCGGCAAAGTCGATTCCGTGGACGAGCTGTTTGAGCAGGGGTATGAAGCTGTGTTTATCGGTTCCGGCGCCGGACTGCCGAGCTTTATGAATATTGAGGGCGAAGACCTCCTCGGCGTTTATTCCGCCAACGAGTATCTGACCCGCATTAACCTGATGAAAGCATACCGCGAAGGCTATGATACCCCGATTGCGAAAAGCCATTCTGTCGCGGTCGTCGGCGGCGGCAACGTTGCGATGGACGCTGCCCGCTGCGCGAAACGCATGGGCGCGGAAACGGTTTATATTGTTTACCGCCGTTCCATGGAAGAGCTGCCCGCGCGTGCGGAGGAAGTGCACCATGCGCAGGAAGAAGGCATCATCTTCAAGCTGCTCAATAACCCGGTGAAAATCCTCGGGGATGAAAACGGAAGGGTCAGCGGCATGGAGTGCGTGGAAATGAAGCTGGGCGAACCGGACGCGTCCGGACGCCGCCGCCCGATTGCCGTGGAAGGAAGCAATTTTGTGCTGCCGGTTGACACGGTGATCATGTCGATCGGAACCAGCCCCAACCCGCTGATCCGTTCCACCACGACAGGTCTGGAAGCGAACAAACACGGCTGCCTGATTGCGCAGGAAAACGGCGCGACCACAAAAGACGGTGTTTTCGCGGGCGGAGACGCCGTTACCGGCGCCGCGACGGTTATTCTGGCGATGGGAGCCGGAAAAACTGCCGCGGAAGCGATCGACGAATATATCAAGTCGAAAAATTAATCCGGATAGATGTGGGGCAGTGCCGCTGCCCCACATTTTTTTTTGCCTTTTCGCATAGACTTGTCTTGATAAGAAGGCAAGGAGCGTGAAAATCATGCTGAATCGTTCAAAACAGGCCTGCCGGACCGTTGCGCGCCCGGTCCGCAAGATGCCCGCCGAGCGGGACCCGTATCTTGCGGCGCTGCTGTCCCAGCTGGCAGTCAGTACCCTGCTGGTGGTTTTGTGCTATGTGCTTGTAGACGCGAAACCGCCGTTTCTGGAGCAGCTTGCGCGGCAGTATCAGGCGCTTCTGGTTGCGGAAAAGATAAATCTGGAATCCATTCCGGAGATGGAATCCTGGAAAGAAGACGCGCTGGATACCTGCGCCGATCTCATAGAAAAGCTGGCCGCCCCCAGGGATGCGCAGCCCAAACTGGATGGCCAGGGCGGCTGGTTCGGCATAGGCGACGGCGACGGCAGGGCGGCTCCCTCCTCCTGCGATTTATCGCCGGTCATTTCCTCGGTGCCGGTGCTCACGCCGGTAAGCGGAAAGGTTACCTCCACTTTCGGGTACCGCGTCCATCCGGTCAACGGTCTGGACGACTTTCACAACGGGGTCGATATCGCCGCAGTGCAGGGCAGCGGGATTTATGCGTCGCTGCCGGGCAGGGTCGTGGAGATTGACAGCTCCGCCATTTACGGCAACTATATTACGCTTGACCACGGAGGCGGGTTCCGGACCACCTACTGCCACTGCGATACAATCGTAGCGCCTCTCGGCGCCAATCTAAGACAAGGGGAGCTGATCGCCACAGTGGGCAATACCGGCATTTCCACCGGCCCGCACTGCCATTTTGAAATCAGCAAAGGCGGAACCTATTACAACCCCGCGTGGGTGCTTAACGGAATGAACGGTTATGGAGTTTGAACTTGCATCCACCCGGTTTTCGTTTTCCTTCGGTTTTTTTGTTGTTCTCTGCCTGTATTGCCTGTATGACAGGGAGGGGGCGGGGATTCCGGTCCTCTGTGCGGTTGCGCTGCATGAAGGCGGGCATGTGCTGGCGCTCAAAGCGGTAAAGGGGAAGATCCCGTATCTGCGCTTTGAACTGTTTGGCATCCGGATGGTCAGGAGCGGGCTGCTGAACTATGGACAGGAATTTTTGGTCTATTCCGGCGGAATCCTGGCAAATGCCGCCGCCCTGCTCATCGCCCTGCCGGTTTTCGGCTGGTGCCATTTTACCGCGACCAATCTGGCGCTGCTGCTGTTCCACAGTCTGCCAATCGGACGGCTGGACGGCGGGCAGCTGCTTCGGGTAGCGTTGTGCCGCCGGATGAAAAATCTTGACCATGTGGAAACCGTGCAGCGGCTGGTAGGATTCCTGATCCTTACGCCCCTGTTTGCGGGCGGGTTTTACCTGCTTCCGCAAAAAAACATCACGCTGCTGCTTACCGCCTGCTATCTGGCGCTCACGCTCTGGAAATCGTGAGCGCCTTTTTGCGTTCTTGCAATTTCCGCCTGTTTATTGTAAACTAAACAGATGCAATATGGAGAAACTATGCGAAAGCCCTTGCTATGAGAGGATGTAAAACGATTGAATAACGTAAAAAAGGCGCTGGAACGCGTACTGCTGCAGGTACAAAAACCGGCGCGCTATACCGGAGGCGAAATGGGCAGCATTGTAAAGGATGCTTCCAAAGTCGATGTACGGTTTGCGTTCTGCTTTCCCGACCTTTACGAGGTGGGAATGTCGCATCTGGGTATGAAAATCCTTTATTCGCTGACGAACGAGCGCACGGACTGCTGGTGTGAGCGGGTATTTGCGCCCGATGAAGATTTTGAAAAGATTATGCGTGCGAACCGGATTCCCCTGTTCGGGCTGGAGAGCATGGACGCCGTCACAGAATTTGACTTTATCGCGTTCACCCTGCAATATGAGCTGAGCTTTACGGCGATTCTGAACATGCTGGATCTGGCCGGTCTGGAGGTGCGCTCAAAAGACCGCGGGTGGGATAAGCTCGGCCCGGTGGTGGTGGCCGGGGGGCCTTGCGCCTGCAACCCGGAACCGATTGCCGATTTCATCGACCTGTTCATTCTCGGCGAGGGCGAAGAAGTGAATATGGAGCTGATCGACCTTTACAAGCAGTGCAAACAGGAAGGCACAGACAAGAGGACCTTCCTCATCCGCGCGGCGCAGATTGAGGGCATCTATGTGCCGTCCCTCTATGCCGTTGAATACCGTGAGGACGGAACAATCGCTTCCGTTACCCCTTCCTGCGGGGCTCCTGCCGTGGTGCATAAGCGGATTATCAGGGATTTGGACAAGGTTTATTATCCCGATAACTTTATTGTGCCGTTTACGGAGACTGTGCACGACCGCGCCATGGTCGAGGTGCTGCGCGGGTGCATCCGCGGATGCCGTTTTTGTCAGGCGGGGTTCATTTACCGCCCGTTCCGGGAAAAACATGCCGATACGCTCAACCAAAACGCGCATGACCTTTGCAACCATACCGGCTACGATGAGGTTTCGCTGACCTCCCTTTCCACCAGCGATTATTCCGAGCTGGAGCCTCTGCTGAATGAGATGCTTGCGTGGACGGAGCCTGATTCCGTCAATATCGCGCTTCCGTCGCTGCGTGTCGATAATTTTTCCAAAGACCTGATGGAGCGCGTTGCCGCCGTCCGCAAGTCGTCGCTGACGTTTGCGCCGGAGGCGGGAACCCAGCGCCTGCGGGACGTCATCAATAAAAATGTGTCGGAGGAAGATGTCCTGCGTACCTGCCGGACGGCTTTTGAAGGCGGCTACACCAATGTGAAGCTATACTTTATGCTGGGGCTGCCCACCGAAACGGATGAGGATGTCGCGGGGATTATCGATCTGGCGCAGAAGGTCGTGGATATGTTTTACCATCTTCCGGACAAGCCGAAGGGCAAGGGCGTCAATGTGACCGTTTCCGTCGCCTGCTTTGTCCCGAAGCCGTTTACCCCATTCGAGTTTGAACCGCAGGATACCATGGAAGCTCTGCGTCATAAGCAGAAAATTCTGCTGGATACGGTGAAATCCAGAAAAATCTCCGTCAAATATCACGACAGCCCAACCAGTTTTCTGGAAGCGGTGCTCGCCCGCGGCGACCGCAGGCTCTGCCCGGTGGTCGAATACGCGTGGCGCAGCGGCTCCAGACTGGACGGCTGGAACGATTACTTTTCCATGGAGCGCTGGGAGGATGCCGCGCAGGTCTGCGGTGCGGACTTCCGTTTTTACGCGAACCGTGTCCGCGCTTACGATGAAGTGATGCCCTGGGAGCATCTGGATTACGGGGTGAGCAAGCGGTATCTGATCCGCGAAAACGAACTGGCGCACGCGGATACCACGACGCCGCACTGCCGCCTGAAATGCTCGGGCTGCGGCGCGAATCAACTGCTGGGGGGTGCCTGCTTTGGCTGATGCCGGTTATCTGCTCACCGTGCGGGTCTTTTACCGTAAGCTTGGACGCATGAAATATATCTCGCATCTGGACATGAACCGCTGCATCGCCCGTGTGCTCAAACGCTCCGGGCTGCCTGTCTGGCATACGCTGGGTTTTAACCCCCATATCTATACCACCTTTGCCCTTCCGCTGCCGCTTGGCTTTGAAAGCACCTGTGAATCGCTGGATTTCCGCCTGACGCGGGAACTGCCCATGCAGGAAGTCTGCGACAGGCTGAACGCGGTTCTGCCCGAGGGGCTGGCCGTGTACCGTGCGCAGCCGGCCGGCAGTAAGCCGGAGGCGATCTGCTGGGCGGATTATGAAATCACGCAGGAATTCGACCAGGGCGATGCCGCGCAGGTGGCCAGCCGGTTTGCGGAGTTCTGCGCGAAAGAGGTCATTGAGATCACGAAAAAGGGCAAAAAAGGCGAGCGGCAGCTGGATATTAAACCGCATATTTCCGTACGCGAGGTCAAAGCGGAAGGAAATACCTTTTCCTTTACGCTGCGGGCGGCGGCGGGCAGCACGCTGAATATCAATCCGATGCTGCTGCTGGACGCGTTCGCCGCGGAAAGCGGGCGGAAAGCGGATTGGCTGAGAATTGTAAGGACCGCGATTCTGGATGGGAATTTTCAGGAGTTCTCTTAATAAAAAATGCAAATTCCCTCTTGCTTTCGTGACATTGTTGTGTTATAATCATTTAGCATGTAATGAACGTTGTGTCCTGCAACGGGACTTTGTGCCCGGCTTATCAATGTGAGCCGACATAAAAGCGGACAGTCCTCTGCCATAATCCTATGGGTATGAATGTCTGAAACAAAAAGGAGGAGCTATCAGATGGATGCTTTAAAGCACATTGCCAGCGACTGCATCAAGACAGAAATGCCCAAAGTGGATATCGGCGATACCGTCAAGGTATACGTTTGGATTAAAGAGGGCGAGAAGAGCAGAGTTCAGATGTTTGAGGGAACGGTGATCGCCAAGAAACACGGCGGTATCTCCGAGACTTTCACAGTCCGCCGCGTTGCGCATGGTTGCGGAGTGGAGAGGGTTTTCCCGATTCATTCCCCCAACATCGACAAAGTTGAGCTTGTCAGAAAAGGCCGCGTCCGCCGCAGCAAGCTTTATTATCTGCGTGACCGCGTGGGTAAGGCTGCCAAGGTTAAGGATGTTATCCGCTGATTACAGCGCACTCGAAAGGGACGTGAAAACGTCCCTTTTTTGCTGTTTTCAGGTTTTTGGTTGAACGGATGGGCAAATTATGTTATACTATAAACCGATTTTGCGGCGGCAGACAGCGGTTTGCTGAAAACTTGCGGGTCTTAACCGCAAAATTGAAATGGAAGAAATCAGGTGAATCAATGGACGATCAGGAGATAAAGGAACCGGTTCCATCAGAGCCGTCAGGCAGCTATGCGATGGGGGAACTTTACGAGTGGGTCGAATCCGCTCTGTTTGCGGTTGTAGCCATGCTGACGATCTTTACTTTTTTTGTGCGGCCCGCAACCGTGGACGGGTCCTCCATGGTTCCGACGCTGCATAACGCGGAACGGCTGGTGCTGCAGCAGGCCGGTTACAACGACCCGCAGTACGGCGACATTGTGGTTGTGGACCGTACCGGCAAAGGCGAGCCCCCGATTGTAAAACGCGTCATCGGCAAAGGCGGTGACACCATTTATATCAATTTTGAGACACATGAAGTCTGGCGGAATGACGAACTGCTTGACGAGCCTTATATTAATGAGCCCACGTCCAACCAGTTTGACATTCAGTTCCCGGTCGAAGTGCCGCAGGGGACAATTTTTGTAATGGGGGATAACCGCAACCATTCCCTTGACAGCCGCTCTTCCGAAATCGGGATGGTGGATTTGCGCTGTGTGATGGGGAAAGCAATTTTCCGGTTTTTCCCGTTTAATAAGATGGGAGGATTTTCATGAACCACCGGGAGGAACAAGAACGCGACCTGACCCCGATGGCGCCGGTTCCGTCCATCCAGTGGTTCCCCGGCCATATGGCGAAAACCCGCCGGCTGATGGCGGACAGCTTGAAGCTGGTGGATATTATCGTGGAACTGACGGATGCCCGGATACCGGCGTCCAGCCGGAATCCGGAAATCGACCGTCTGGTAGGCGCGAAACCCCGCGTAGTGCTCCTCAATAAATGCGATTCCGCGGATGAAGCGGCAACAAAAGCCTGGGTCGATTACTATGCCGGAAACGGGATACCCGCGATTGCGACCGACTGCCGGAGCGGCCGGGGGCTGAAAGCCTTTTTGCCGCTGGTGCGCAGAGTGCTGGAAGAGCTGATTGCGCGCCGTGCCGCCAGGGGCATGGCAGGCCAGCCGATCCGCATGATGATTGTCGGAATCCCGAATGTGGGGAAATCTTCCCTGATCAACCGGATGGCGGGCGCAAAACGTGCTAAGGTAGAAGACCGCCCGGGCGTCACCAGGGGGCGCCAGTGGGTCACTCTGGAAGGCGGCGTGGAACTTCTGGACATGCCGGGTGTCCTCTGGCCAAAATTTGAGGACCCCATGGTCGGCGAGCACCTTGCGTTTACAGGCGCGGTCAAGGACGATGTTTTGGATATCGAGCTTCTTGCCATGCGCCTGCTCTGGCTTCTGAACAAGGAATACCCGTCCCTTCTGGCGGAACGCTACAAAATGCAGGAACAGGAGACAGACGGGCAGGATGCTTACGGCCTGCTGAACCTTGTCGGCAGAAAGCGCGGGATGCTGGTATCGGGCGGGGAAGTAAACACCGAACGGGCCGCTATTACAGTTTTGGATGAGTTCCGAAGCGGAAAGCTGGGCAGGATTACGCTGGAACTCCCGCCGGAGGGCTGAATATGGGGTTATACGATTATGAGCTAATTGCTTATGACAACGGATTTTCCGCCGTCTGCGGGGTAGACGAGGCCGGGCGCGGGCCGCTTGCGGGCGATGTCTACGCGGCCGCCGTCATTCTGCCGCGCGGAGTTGAAATCGAAGGTGTCAACGATTCCAAAAAGCTCTCCGAGAAAAAGCGGGAAAGGCTCTTTGATGTGATTATGGAAAAGGCGGTGTCGTATTGCATCGCGACTTCCACGATCGAAGAGATCGATACGCTGAATATTTTGCAGGCATCCCTGCTTGCGATGCGGCGGGCTGTTGCCGGGTTGTCCGTCCAGCCTGATCTGGCGCTGGTGGACGGGAACCAGGACCCCCACCTCGCGATAGCCGCTACCCCGATCATCGGGGGGGACGGCAAAAGCGCATCCATTGCGGCCGCGTCTATCCTTGCGAAGGTTGCCCGTGACCGCTATATGAAGCAGCTGGACCTGCAGTTCCCCGAATACCAGTTTTCCCGTCATAAAGGCTATGGGACAAAACTGCATTATGAGCTGCTTTCGCAGTACGGCATTTCCCCGGTTCACAGGCGTACTTTCCTGAAAAAATGGGCGGGGAAGTGAGCGGGTATGGCGAATACGCATACGCGCGGCATCATGGGCGAGGAGTTTGCCTGCCGCTGCCTGCAAGCGGACGGCTATGAAATTCTGGCGCGGAATTTCCGCAGCTCCCACAGCGAGATTGACATCATCGCCCGCAAGGGCTATATCATTGCCTTTGTGGAAGTCAAGCTGAGAAGCCAAGCCGCGCTGGCGGCTCCCATGGCCGCCGTATCGAAGGCGCAGCGGCGGCGCATTGTGCTTGCCGCCGTTTCTTATTTGAAAGAAAAAGGCATATATAATACAGGGGAATATCAGCCGCGGTTTGACATTTTTGAGGTGGTAACGGAGTTTGCGGGCTCACCGGAAGTGGTGCGCTACGCGCATATTCCCGCCGCCTATGACACGGGGGATTTGCATGTATTTGTTTGATCTGCACTGTGACACGATTACACGCCTGAATGACGGCGTCCGGCTGGAGCCGAACGACAGGAGCCTGTTTCTGAACGCAGCCCAGCTTGCGTTGGGCAGGATGCGGGGGCAGAACTGGTGCCAGTGCTTTGCCATCTTTATGCCGGATGAGTACCGGGGCAGGGATGCTGTTGATTATTATGAACGGAGTTACCGCTATTTTCTGGAGCAGATGTCCTGCCACAGCGCGTATGTGGAGCAGGTACAAAATGCCCCGGAAGCCGAAGCGGTGATTGCGCGGGGAAAAGCTGCCGCAGTTTTGACCGTGGAGGGCGGCTCCGCCCTGGCCGGGGATTTAAGCCGCGTGGAACGGCTCCGGGAATGCGGCGTCAGAATGATGACCCTGACCTGGAACGGCGAAAACGAACTGGGAAGCGGCAATCTAACTTCGCACGGGCTGACCGATTTCGGCAGGGCGGTCATTCCGGCGTTGGAAGAGGCGGGCATCGTCGCGGATGTTTCCCACCTCAATGACGCCGGGTTCTGGGAGGTGGCGCGGCTGGCGAAACGCCCGCTCTGCGCGTCGCATTCCAACTCCCGCTCGGTGTGCGGGCATCCGCGCAACCTGACCGACGACCAGTTCCGGTTCCTCGCGGAACATCAGGGACTGGTGGGTATCAATTATTACGTTGGCTTTCTGGCGGAAGAGGGCGCAACTGTGACGTTTGACCATCTCGCCGCGCATGTTTCCCACTTCCTTGACTTGGGAGGGGAAACCGTTCTCGCGCTCGGCTCTGACTTCGACGGCGCGGATACGCCCGCGTGGCTGAGTTCCGTCGAACATACCTGCGGGCTTTACATACGCATGTGTGCCGAATTTGGGAGAGAGATTACCGATAAAATTTTCTGGGGCAATGCGTTTCGATTTTTCTCGTAAAGAGGTGACCAAATGGCGGTTTATACGATGGGCGATCTTCACCTGTCGCTGAATTCCAATAAATCCATGGACGTTTTCCCCGGCTGGCACGATTATGTGCGGCGCATCGAGGAAAACTGGCGGGCCGGAATTATGGACGCGGACACGGTGGTGCTCCCGGGCGACAGCTCCTGGGGGGAGTCTCTGGAGGAGGCGCTGCCCGATTTTCAATTTTTAAATGGGCTGCCGGGGCGGAAAATCCTGCTGAAAGGGAACCATGATTACTGGTGGAACACCAAAAGCAAAGTGACAGGTTTTTTTGCCGCGCAGGGTTTAAATACACTGGAAATCCTCAATAATAACAGCGTCGCAGTTGATCGGATCGCAATATGCGGTTCCAGAGGCTGGATTCTGGAAAACGGGGAGCCGTTTGACGATAAGATCATCAAGCGGGAGGCCATACGGCTTGAGCTGTCGATCACGGACGCGGAGAAAACCGGAAAAGAACCTGTGGTATTTCTCCACTATCCGCCGGTCTACGGGGAAAGCGAATCCCCGCAGATCCTCGACGTGCTTGTGCGGCATAAAATCTCCCGGTGCTATTACGGGCATATTCATGCGTCGGGCTGCCGGTTTGCCATCGACGGCACCTATCTGGGAATTAAATTCTATCTGGTCAGCAGCGACTATCTGGGCTTTGACCCGCTGCTGGTGGAATCGTGAGATAAAATAAGCGGCAAAATTTTGTTATTTACAATTTATCTATTGGCAGGCAGGCCAAAATTTGCTATACTGTTACGATAGTGGGCTTATAGTGCCTGAACGTTCCTCCATGATGAATGGCAGGAGCAACAAAGATTTATGGAGGAAATAAGAAATGTCTGTTAAATCTGTGAAAACCAATGAAGACAAAAAAGTTGAACTTGAAATCGCGGTCAGCGCTGAAGACTTTAATAAAGCTGTGGATGCGGCATTTAAAAAGAACGGTAAAAAAATCAATGTCCCCGGTTTCCGCAAAGGAAAGGCTCCCCGCAAGATGGTTGAAAAAATGTACGGCGAGGGAACGTTCTTTGAGGAAGCTGTGAATAATACCTATCCCGCCGCCTATCAGGCTGCCGTGAAGGAAGCGAACATCGACCCGGTTGACCGCGCTGACATTGAGATTATGGAAGTCAGCAAGGAAAGCGGCTATACGTTCAAGGCCACCGTTACTGTGAAGCCGGAAGTAACCCTCGAGGGCTATAAAGGGGTTGAAGTGGAGAAAAAAGTTTCTGTGGTCACCGATGAGGAAGTGGACGCGGAAATCAGCCGCCAGCGTGAACAGAATGCCCGCGTTATTGCCGTGGAAGGCAGAGCGGCTGCAGACGGCGATACCGCGGTGATTGATTTTGAGGGATTTGTGGACGATGTCGCTTTTGAAGGCGGCAAAGGAACCGATTATTCCCTGGTGCTGGGCTCCAACAGCTTTATCCCCGGCTTTGAAGATCAGGTTGCCGGCCACAATGTGGGCGAATCGTTTGAAGTGAATGTTACGTTCCCCGAAGATTATCACGCGGAAGAACTCAAGGGCAAGGCTGCCATGTTCAAGGTGACCATGAAAGAACTGAAGATGAAAGAGCTGCCCGAGCTTGACGATGAATTCGCAAAAGATGTCAGCGAATTCGATACGCTGGAGGAACTGAAGGCCGACATCTCCAAAAAGCTGCAGGAGAAAAAAGACGAGCAGAGCGACACAGATGTGGAAAATAAGCTGATGGAAGCGGTTGCCGACAAAATGGTCGTCGATATTCCGGACTGCATGTTTGAGTCCCGCGTTGATGAGATGCTTCGTGACTTTGAATACCGCCTCCAGTCCCAGGGCATGGATCTGAAGAATTATCTGCAGTATACCGGCATGGAGCTGGACGCTTTCCGCAAGACCTTCCGCCCGCAGGCTGAGGCGCAGGTAAAGACCAGGCTGGCGCTTGAAAAGATTGTCGAGCTGGAACAAATTGAGCCGACTTCCGATGAGGTGGAGGCAGAGTATCTGAATATTGCCCAGCAGTATAAGATGGAAGTTGAAAAGGTCAAGGGCGTTGTTCCGACTTCCGATATTAAAATCGGCCTCGCAATGAATAAAGCGCTTGATCTTGTGCGTGAAAACGCCAAGATTTCTGAAGCAAACGATGCCGAGCCCGAGCCCAAGCGCAAGAAGACAACGCGCACCAAAAAAGCGGCCGCGAAAACCGCAACAGCTGAGGAAGCGGTTGAGGAAGCGATTGAGGCTGCGGAATAATTTTTCGCTACATACCGGCACGGGTTGCTTTGTGCCGGTATACAGGCAGGATGTGGAGAAGCAGTTTGCGGCAGAAACAATCCAATAGGAGGTATTTACATGAGCCTGGTGCCAATGGTAGTGGAACAGACAAACAGGGGAGAACGTTCTTACGATATTTTTTCCCGTCTTCTGAATGACCGGATCGTAATGCTCTGCGAGGAAGTGAACGATACGAGCGCAAGTCTCGTCGTAGCACAACTTTTGTATCTGGAGGGGCAGGACCCGGATAAGGATATTCATCTTTATATTAACAGTCCAGGCGGTTCGGTGACCGCGGGCATGGCGATTTATGACACGATGAACTATATCAAGTGTGATGTTTCCACGATTTGTGTAGGGCTCGCCGCTTCGATGGGAGCGTTCCTGCTGTCCTCGGGTGCAAAAGGAAAGCGCTTTTCGCTGCCGAATGCCGAAATCATGATTCACCAGCCTTCCGGCGGTGCAAGAGGGCAGGCCAGCGATATTAAAATCCATGCTGACTGGATTTTGAAAACCCGCGAAAAGCTCAACCGCATTTTGTCGGAGCAGACGGGGCAGCCTTTTGAAAATATTGAGCGTGACACCGAGCGCGATAATTTTATGTCGGCGCAGGAAGCGTGCAATTACGGTCTGGTGGATAAAATCATTACCAGGTAATGACTGGAAATGTGCAACACCTTTATGAGGTGCTGCACATTTGTGTTACGTTTAAGCTACAATCAGGAGGTATCCCTATATGGCAAAAAATGACGACCAGCGGGAGCTGCGCTGCTCTTTCTGCGGAAAATCGCAGAATCAGGTCCAGCGGCTAATTGCGGGGCCGGGCGTATGCATTTGCAATGAGTGCGTCGAACTGTGCCTGAGTGTCCTGGAAGATGATGTCCCCGAGCAGCATGCCGGCCGGTCCAACAGACAGGAACAGCAGATTACGATTCTCAAGCCTCATGAGATCAAAGAAAAACTTGACGAATATGTCATTGGCCAGGACCGTGCGAAGACGGCGCTCGCGGTAG
>JAEXAZ010000068.1 GCA_023394255.1 Bacillota bacterium
TTCTGGAGGCCTTCCAGTGCGCGGTAAACAGTACGCGGCGACAAGCCTGCCCTGTTACTGATCGCATCCGCGCAGGATACGGCAAAAGAAAGTGGATTCCGGATGCTGCTCACCGCACAGAAAACCACTGCTTCAGCTGGAGACAGGCCAAAGCTGAACAGTTTGTTGCCGATACTGAAATAATTCATTTTGATTTACCCCTTTCTGCAACAGCGTCCTGATCGGACGCTCTTTTGCTATTTCTTTTATAAATTTGTCTCAAAGAAAATTCTATGATACACTAATAACATACCGATTATTTATATTGACGAAGGAGAATTTTAGTGAAAAAGATTAATTGGAAAATATTAAACTTAGCATTTTGGATAGAGATTGTTTTATCCTATGTTATACCCTTTAAGATAATTGACAATTTTCAATATAAGGTTGGTTTTCCCATACCGTTTATATCTATTTATGATACGGACATCAGAGTAACCCCCCTGATGTCAATGCAACTAAATCCTTTAGCTCTATTGCTTAATGGAATTATTATTTATTTAATTATTTCGTTGTCAATGAAAGCATATCGTAAATTTAAATCCCAATCCAATCACATAAAATGAGCATTAAACGAAACTAAGGGCGCCATCGTTTTTCAGGCGATGACGCCCTTAATTTATGTCTGCGTCCTATTTTTTCTTCGGGATATTCGGTGTGCAATATGCGCTCTGTTTGTGCTGCCTGCGTACCAGCAGAACGATCATCACCATTAACGCCAGGAAGCAAAGAACGGAAGCCAGAACAGCCGCCGCGCCCGGCCTGTTGGAGCTGCTGGACGATCTGCGGATGGTTTCCGGTATCACCTGCTGGATATTGGCAGCCTGTGCCGGTTGTTCCTTGTGCTTCAGCTGCTGCCGACGCAGCAATTCCTCCAGATGCTCGCGCGGATCCGCCGTACCGCCACTGTCGGAATCCGCAGAATTTTCTTTTGCCGGAGTAATCTGCCCCGCATAGGACTCCTGTTTCACTGTCGGGTTTGTTTTGGCCGCTGCCGGTGTTTCTGGAACAGGCTCCTCCACGATCGGTTCGTCGCTGGCCAGTTGGATGCGCACCTTTTTGTACGTCATTCTACCGTCACTGGTTACGGCGATGACCTGCAAAAGCGTATCGTTTTCCAGCAAAATAAAGTGAGATTTTGTAATGTTCTCTTTGTGGCCGTCCCAAACGGCGACTATTTTCTCAATCTCGCATTCACTGTCCTTTGCGGAAATGCCAATGCGGTACTGGCCATCGTCCTGCAGAACCGGTTCCGAGATAGAGATCGATGTGGTGGAGCCGGAGCCGCCGCTGCTATGATGTCCGCCACCACCGCTTCCAGTGTTTCGAGGGACTTGACGTACCACTGGCTGAGACAGATCCCCTACGTCATCCGCCGCCTGGCACTCCAGATACTCTGTCCCGGACGCCACCTCACACTCTATCGGATTGCCCTCATGGAAAACACCATTAACGTAAATACCGAGAATGGAAGCATTGAGCCGTGTCGTATCCGCGCGTACCCGTGCCAGCCTGTTGCCATTCAGGAACTCAACACTGGTCACCGCGATGGTATCCACCACTTCACTCCAGCCGGGAACACGTTTTGTGACAATCTCAGAGCGGTCCCCTTCGTTGTTTACCGCCTGCACCTTCAGGTATTGGCTGTTGTCAACAGGAATTGTGTAAGTGACCGGATTGCCCACGATTAGCTCATCATTACAGTAGATGCCGGTGATAGATGTCCCTATCTCATTGGTAGCAGCAGCAATTGTGGCCATTTTGTTATCATCTGAAAAGGCCACTGATTCAATTGTCACAGATTTTTTGCCCGGTACATGCTCCCTTCGTATTTCGGATTTATTTCCCGCATTATCTTCTGCCTGCAGCCGCATGACTGCAGTATCCTCCAATACTTCCCTAATGACGGGATTGCCTGCATAAAATTCCCCGTTAATGTAGACGCCCTTGACGCCTTCCCCATAGGTTTCGTCGCTCATACGGATGGTTACGACAGACAGGTTGTCTGTGAATTCCACGGAATCAATGGTGGGCGGGATAGAGTCTACATAATCGATAACCTGAAACATTCTTGTGAATTCATCAGATTTCGCACCGGACATATTCGCTACAGTCAGCGTATATGTATAAGTGCCTACCCCAAGGCCATGTGCATCAAAATCTGTGGTAGGTTCACTTTCTGTGCTGACAATTGAATTATCCTTTTTTAAGGTCCACTGAACAGAAGTTAGCGCCTCTCCACTCGGGTCATAGGAGTTATTGATAATCTGAAGTGCATCATGTATGGTGATCACATTTGCACCAAAATTGAAATCAGCTACCGGCATGTTTGACGATGACGATAAATACTTGACCATAGGGTCACTCCATAAGCCCTGCTCATCTTTGACTCGTAGTTGGATCTGATAAACCTTGGAGGGATCGAATATGGCCAACTTGCCTTCTGTCCAAGTAGTAGTTGTACTTTCACGATATGACCACTCTTCTTCGGCAATGCCTGGACCAAACCCAATATTCGAAGTGGTATCCATATCATATGAATTAGTGTAATATGTAACTGCATTGTCGGTACCAATCATAATACTGAAACTGGCTAAAGGTTTGCGATGTACGAAAACTTCTTTAACTAAGGCATCGGCAAAATAAATTTTGTATTTACCAATTTTATTAAAAGTGCTTGGCATATCCTTTTGGTAGACATCAGAACCACTATATTTACCCATGTTATAGGCGAAATAGGTATAGTCATGTGCAATTTTCCAACGTCCATTTGGATAATTTGGCGTAGCAGTATTTGATTTTAAATTACTTGGGTTTACTTGTAGTTTAATGGGTTCCTCTACTACTACATACTGCTTTGGCTGATAACTATTAATAACACTTTCAATGTAGGCCGCCGTCTGGATAATCGCGTTCATATAATTACTATTGTTTATAAACATTCCATTTCCATTGTTTTTTGCAATATAATCCTCATTCGAGGCCTGATTTGCACTGTTTCCCCACGAAATATAATGAATGTTTTCATTAATGGTGCGCATCAAGGTCTGTGATAAGTCATTACTATTTTTGAAGTCCGATTCAGAATAATCGTTAACATTGACCAGCATCTTTGTTGAATTATCACGCCATTCAGGGGTCTTCAAAACATCTGACAGGGTTTTTACATTGGTTTGAGTCAGGTTTATGTTTGTCAAGCTGAACTGCCCGATTCTTTCGCAGTTATGCGAATAATGATCAGAAAAGAAACCAAATCCATTGCCGTATCCGTCTTCTGTTGTGATAACCTCTGTACCGCTCAATCCTCCTCCACTCACTGCTATACTATCCTTGCCAACCTCTACAGTTAATTCTCCCGACTGGTCAATAGTAAGGCTTTTAACAAGTGTTTTTGTTATGTTTGTATCATTTGCACCGATGCTATAAGAAAAAGTCCATATAGCTCCATTGGCTCCACCTGCCGCA
>JAEXAZ010000155.1 GCA_023394255.1 Bacillota bacterium
GCGCCCGCCGCTGGGGAACCATTTCAGCTTCCCGCAGAAGACCGACATGACCAGCAGTGCGAACCAGAAGCTCGGCAGGGAGACTCCGCTTACGGAAATCGCACGCAGAATCTGATCGGTCGGCTTATTCTGGAAGATCGCGGACAGAATGCCGAAGCTTACGCCCAGCAGGATGGCGATGATCATAGCGAAGACCGACAGTTCCACCGTGGCGGGAAAATACTGCATCAAATCCTGAAGCACCGGTCTTCCGGTCCGGATGGAAGTGCCGAAATCGCCGTGCAGCATATTGGACATATAAACGATGTACTGCTCATGCAGCGGCTTATCAAGCCCCCATTTCGCCTCATATGCCGCAACGATTTCTGGGTCGTTCAAGGCGGTCTGGCTGAGGTTGGCCGCGACAGGGTTGCTGGGTACCATGTGTGAGATCAGAAAAACCATAATGGAAACCCCAAGCAGCAGGACGGCCATCAGGAGCAGACGTCTGATGATATACCGGAACAAACGGGCACTTCCTTTCTGTTTGATAAAAGCAAATCTGATGCCATGCGGAAAGGCGCGCCTGCGCAGGTTCCCGCACGGCATCAGGGACAGGTTCAGATGGTTTGCGTCTGAAAAGCGGCTGTTTACTTCGCCTTCAGGTCACAGAGCTGGATTTTGCACAGGTCGTTATAAGTGACGTTTTCGAGCGTATCCGAGTTATACGCGAAGGTCTTGGGATGCTGCAGCAGGAACGCAAACGGGTTATCCTGGTCAAACAGCTGCTGAAGCTCCTCGGAATATTGGGCGCGCTGGTCGGGGTCGGTTTCAGTCTGAATCTTGTTCGCCAGATCCCAAAGCGGCTGGTTCTCCGCGGTCAGCTCCCACTTTGTGCGGTTGCCGTAGGCGGTCCCGTCTTCGCCGGTTCCCGGCAGGAACGCAAACTGGTTGTTGATGTCGTAATAATCGGGGGACCAGAACATCACATAAAACGGCATGGAAGCGTCGCGCATCTTTTCATATACAAGGGTTGCCTCAAGGGTTTCAATGTTCACATTGATGTTGATCTCCGCAAGGTCCTGCTTCACCTTCTGCGCGACGGTGGACCATTCCAGGCCTTCGGAATTGTTGTTCGCGCAGGTGAGCGTAACGTCAAAGCCGTCGGCATAGCCGGCTTCCGACATCAGCGCCTTGGCTTTTTCCAGATCACGGCTGCCGGAATCGCGGGTGAGCGCACCGGAGAAACCTTCCTGCACAAAGTTCAGCGGAATGGTGGCGCCTTCGCCGCCCAGTGTCAGATAGCCCTCATAATCCAGCGCGTAGCGGACGGCTTCCTGCACCTTGGGATTGGACATTTCAGGGGAGAGAGCCTGATCCCGGCTCATGACGAGGAAGGTCATCAGAGCAGTCGCACCGTTGGAGATCGTAATGCCTTCTTTGCCCTCAAGCTGTTTGGCGGTCTCGGAGTTCAGCCCGAGCGCGATGTCGATTTCGCCGTTTTGCAGGGCGGTAATCTGCGCGTCCACGCTGGTCATTTCCTTGAGAATAATGGTGTCAATGTTGCTTGCCGTGCCCCAATAATTGGGGTTTTTCTCCAGAACAAGCTGTTCCTTGGGCGTCCAGCTCTTGATCACATACGGGCCGGAGCCCGCGGAGACCGTGTCAAGCCATGTTTTGGCGGTATCGCCGCCGGTATCGGAACCGCCGTGCTCCTTGACCACTTCGCTGTCAAGGATGCAGAACGCGTTGGAGGTCAGCTTCACAAGGAACGACGCGTCCGGTTCCGCGAGGGTGAACACGACCGTATAGTCGTCGGGCGCTTCCACTTTGCTCACATTTTTGACGTTTGAATAGGCGTTGCTGTCCTTCATGTTCAGCACGCGGTTGACGCTCCAGACGACATCCTTGGAGGTCAGCTTGTTCCCGCTTGCGAAAACAACGTCGTCCCGCAGCTTGAACGTGTAAACGGTTTTGGCGTCGTCGATCGTGACATCGGTAGCTACCGACGGCTCCGGGGTTCCCATCGTGCCGGACTTCACGCGGTAGAGCATGTCGTAAGCCGCGTAGGAGATCATGTTCGCATACGGCTCATACATGTTGCCCGGGTCAAGCGTAATCAGGTCGGACTGCGCGCCGATCACGACGGTCCTTGACTGCACAGCCTGGGAATCTGAATCCGACGCCCCCGCTTCCGGCTGGGATGTCACACGCCCGCTGCTCCCGCCGGCGCAGGCAGTCGTTAAAAGAAGGGTACATGTCACTAAAACTGCAAGTATTCTTTTCATCTTATTCCTCCTATATCATAAAGGATGGCTTCCTTTATTGATCCCGTTTTAATAAAGATGGCACGCCGCAAAGTGGCCGGGTTCCAGTTCTTTCAGGGACGGCCTTTCCTGCCTGCACCGCTCCGTGGCATTTGGACAGCGCGTGTGGAACGCGCACCCGACCGGCGGATTGACCGGGCTTGGCAGGTCGCCCGACAGCACGACCCGCTCGGGTCCCGCTTCACCGCTGCCGTCGTCAATCAGCGGAATGGCCGAAATCAGCGCTTTGGTGTACGGATGCTTCGCATATCGGTAGATGCGCTCCGCCGGGGCAAGCTCCACGATTTTTCCGAGATACATCACGCCGATGCGCTGGCAGCAGTGCTTCACCACGCTGAGGTTGTGCGAGATGAACAGATAGGTCAGATCGAGCTGCTTTTGCAGATCCTCCAGCAGGTTAATCACCTGCGCCTGAATCGACACGTCCAGCGCCGAGACCGGCTCGTCGCAGATAATCATTTTGGGCTGCAGGGCGAGCGCCCGCGCAATCCCCACCCGCTGCTTCTGCCCGCCGGACATTTCGTGCGGGTAGCGGTCCAGATAGGTCTGGGAAAGTCCGACCATGTCGCACAGCTCCAGTACCTTTTGGCGGCGTTCCTCTTTTGTATACAGATTATGGATGATGAACGGCTCCAGAAGGATGTCCAAGATTTTGCGCCGCGGGTTGAGACACGAGGACGGGTCCTGAAAGATCATCTGGGATTTGCACCGGAAGCCCTTTAATTCTTTGCCCTTGAGTCCCGAAATGTCGGCGCCGTCAAAGCTGATCTTCCCGGCTGTCAGCGGGTAAAGCCGTAAAAACATCTTCCCAAGGGTGGATTTTCCACAGCCGGATTCTCCGACAAGGCCGAACGTCTCGCCCTTATAAATGGAAAGGTCCACGCCGTCGACCGCATAAAGGGTCGCTTTGCGCCCCTTTTCTTTTTTCACGGTGAAATGCTGTTTCACACCCTCCGCCTTCAACAGAACTTCATTGCCCATTTTGCTTTACTCCTTGATCCTTGTCTTCAAAAAGGAAACACCTCACACACCGGCCGTCCGGAAGCGTTTTCAGCATCGGATGTTCCCGCCGGCAGCGTTCGGTCGCGCGCTTGCAGCGCGGATTGAACCGGCAGCCCTCCGGCATCTGGCCGGCGTCGGGCACCATGCCCTCAATTGCCTCCAGTCTGCCGGCAGTTCCGTCAGCAGACCCGGTAAGCCTGGGCAGCGCGTTGATCAGACCGTTTGTATAGGGGTGGAGCGGGTCGCGGAACAGCAGCTTCACCGGAGCGGTCTCCACAATCTCGCCCGTGTACATGACGGCTACCCGGTCGCAGAAGTCGGACACAATCCCAAGGTCGTGCGTAATCATGATGACGCTCATATTGCGCTGCTTGCGGATGTCCTTCATCAGCTTGAGAATCTGCGCCTGAATCGTCACGTCCAGCGCGGTGGTCGGCTCGTCGGCAATCAGCAGGTCGGGATCGCACGCCAGCGCAATCGCAATCATAACACGCTGGCGCATCCCGCCCGAAAGCTGGTGCGGGTATTCCCTGAGCCGCTGCTGAGCGTCCGGGATGCCGCAAAGTTCCAGCAGCTGCAGCGCTTTCGCCTGCGCTTCCTGCCTGGTCATTTTGCTGTGGAGCAGAATCGATTCCATAATCTGCCGCCCGCAGGTATGTATCGGGTTTAAGGAGGTCATCGGCTCCTGAAAGATCATCGCAATCCGATCCCCCCGGATTTGCTGCATTTCCTGCTCGCTGACGGAAAGCAGATCCGTCCCCTCAAAAAGGACTTCCCCCTGCACCTTCGCGCCGGCCGTCGGCAGCAGCCGCATCACGGAAAGGGAGGTTACGCTTTTCCCGCTGCCGGATTCCCCCACAATGCCCAAAACCTCGTTCCGGGCAAGGCTGAACGAAAGGTCCGAGATCACCCTGACCTGTCCGTCACCGTTAGAAAAATCTACATTCAGGTTGCGCACTTCCAACAGATTATCCAATGGTTTGCCCTCCAAAAATGAATCAAACTAAACGCCGTTCTGCAAAAAAAGCACCGATTTAATGTGATAAACCACGGCCTGTAAAAAATAAGGAGCTGCGTAGTGACATCGTCATCTTCCACAACCCCATAGTTGCATTTTCTATAGTATACTTTATTTTTTCTTTTTTTTCAAGTGGCAGATAAAAGAAGCCGCATTTTACCGGCACAAAGCCGGCAGGATTTTGAAAAAAATCCTGCCGGCCGCTTCTCGCCTTTCAAGTCGTACTACCGGAGCAGCCACGCCACCAGCGGAATGGTGAACAGGCTGCAAAACACTGTGATAATGGCTGCCTGCGTCGCATAGTCCGCCGCAGTGTTGCCGTTATTACGGCACATCAGGGAAAACATGCTGCTGGAAGGCAGACACGCGATCAGCGTCAGGGAGACAGCCGCGGGAGAATACACGCCGAGCCACACGGCAAGGCGGTATACCAGCAGAGGGCTGAGAATCATCTTGACCAGCACGACGCTCAGCGAAGGCCAGCCCAGATAGAGACGGCGAAGGTCGCTTCGCGCGATGCTCGCGCCGATGCACAGCATTGCAAGCGGGTTGGAGCAGTTTCCGATGCCTGAAAGCGACTGCATCAGCAGGTTGTCCGGCGGAACGCGCAAAACCATCAGCAGCAGACCGATAAAAACGGCAACGGTCGCCGGCTGGATGAATTTCTGAAAGTTTTGCCGGAAGGACACGCCGTTTCCTTTCCCCGATTCCTCGCGCGAAAGCACCAGCCCGACGGTCCATACGGTAAGGTTATCTACGATGGAAAAAATCCCAAACGCAGCGGCCCCGGTGCCGCCAAGCAGCGCGGACACAAGCGGGATTCCAAAAAACCCAAGGCTGCTGAATGACATAACGGCAATCTGGGCATCCCGCTTGTCTCCCCAAAACCCCATCAGCCTGGCACTGAGCAGACCGGCAGCCGCCAGAAAGCCGAACAGCAGAATGCCTCCCGCCAGCATGGGAAGCAGCAGGCGAATGTTCTCTTCCCCGCTTCCGCCCGCCATTGTGGAAATAAGAAGCGCCGGTATGACGACCCGCATCAGAATCGAATTGAGTTTGTCATGCAGTTCATCTGTAAGCAGATGGATTTTGTTTGCCAGAAACCCGAACAAGATCAGAACCAGAAAGGTCTCAAGCTGTCTGATCAGGACCTGCATATCAATTTGCATAGCCTACTTCCTTTTTGCAGACGCGCCTATTTATTGTAGCAGATGTATTCGATGCCCACCATTCGGCAGAACAGTTCCAGCACCTCTGCATAGCTCCCGTAAGCCATGTGCAGATGGTTGGAGTTGATGGTCTGGAAAAATTTCTCATAGTCCGCATCGGCGCGCACAAATGCGTGAGGATAGCACCAGGTGGTCTTTTTCAGTTCTTCAAGGGGCCGCATTTCGGTGACGCCCTCAAAACATCCCAGGACATACTTGCCGTTGCTGCGGAACAGACGAGCCACCGTAACCTTGCCGGGTTTGGCGATCATCTGGATGGAAGCGCCACCCGCGAGGCCGAAAATATGGGGCAGAAGGGCGATCTTCTGCAAAGCGCTGACAGAATCCGCCGGGTCTGCAAAATAAGGGGCCACGCTGCCACAGTTGGCCAGAACGAACTCCCTCTCTTTGCCGTCAAAATATTTGATGTCCAGCAGGCAGGACGGCCGGCCCTTCGCACACAGACTCAGAATGCGCATGGTCATAGCGCCGTCGCAGTCGCATTCACACGAAGTCGGGATTGCCTCTTTTGGCCCCTCTGCATCATACGTATTGTTGAGCAGGGCCACGCCAAGGCATTGCAGGACAAAATGGTCGCTCATATCCTGCTGGCATTTGATTCCCATGAAATCGTAATGTTTCTCAGCCACCATATCCTTGAGCGCCAGATAGCTGCGAACCTGAAGCTCAAGGGTATCTTTTGTGAAGAGGCCGCCGTATTCAATGGCGGGGATGTTGGCTTTGACCCATTCCAGATG
>JAEXAZ010000195.1 GCA_023394255.1 Bacillota bacterium
CATTCGGGCGCGCAGGCCAACCTTGCCGTCTATTTTGCGCTGCTGAACCCCGGCGACACGGTACTCGGCATGAGCCTGGCGGACGGCGGCCATCTGACCCACGGTTCCCCGGTGAACATGTCGGGGAAATACTACCATTTCGTCCCTTACGGGCTCAACCCCGAAACGCAGCAGATCGACTATGAAAAATGCCGCGAACTGGCTCTGGAACATAAGCCGAAGCTGATTGTGGCCGGCGCTTCCGCCTATCCGCGCGCGATCGATTTTGAAAAGCTCAGCGGCATCGCAAAGGAAGTCGGCGCCTACTTTATGGTGGATATGGCGCATATCGCGGGGCTTGTCGCCGCGGGAGAACACGCTTCCCCGGTCCCCTATGCGGACGTTGTGACGACCACCACCCATAAAACCCTGCGCGGACCGCGCGGCGGCCTGATCCTGTGCCGCGAGGAGCTTGCCAAGGCAATTGACAAGGCCATTTTCCCCGGCACGCAGGGCGGACCGCTGATGCACATTATCGCCGCGAAGGCCGTCTGCCTCGGGGAGGCGCTGAAACCTGAATTTAAGGCATATCAGCATCGGATCATCCTGAACTGCCGCGCGCTGGCGCAGGGGCTCACCAAACGCGGGTTCCGGCTCGTTTCCGGCGGGAGCGACAACCATCTTGTCCTGCTCGATCTGCGCAATTTCGGAGTTACCGGTAAGGAACTTGAGAAAAAGCTGGACGAGGTTTATATCACCGTCAACAAAAACGCAATCCCGGACGATCCCCAGAGCCCGTTCATCACCAGCGGCGTGCGGATCGGCACGCCGGCGGTGACCACCCGCGGCTTCAGGGAAGAGGATATGGACAAAATCGCGGAGTTCATCTATCTGTGCGCCACCGATTACGACAACAAAGTGGAAGAGATCCGCGCCGGCGTGGAAGCGCTCTGCTCCAAATATCCGCTCTACGAATAAAGCGGGAATTTTCCATTGCCCGCCGCGCCGCGGCGGGCTTTTCATCTTTTTCATGAAAGGAGGCCGGCATGATGTCTGCACCGCTTGCCGATCAAATCCGTCCGCAGTCGCTGGATGATGTGGTGGGGCAGCCCCATCTGCTGGGGAAGGATAAAGTGCTCCGCCGCATGGTGGAAACCGGGAATATCCCGAATTTAATCTTTTACGGCCCGTCCGGAGTGGGGAAAACCACCGTTGCGTCGATTATTGCAAAGCGCGCGGGGAAAAAACTGTTCAAGCTCAACGGCACCACGGCTTCGACCTCCGATATCCGGGAGGTCGTCAGCCAGCTGGATACCCTGGACGGGATGGGCGGGGTCATCCTCTATCTGGATGAAATCCAGTACCTGAATAAAAAGCAGCAGCAGACGCTGCTGGAATTTATCGAAAACGGCTCGGTAACCCTGATCGCTTCAACCACCGAGAACCCGTATTTTTACGTGTATAACGCGATCCTTTCCCGGAGCACGGTGTTTGAGTTTTTGCCGGTCGGTTCCGCGGATGTCCTGCGCGCGGTCCGGCGTGCGTTCCAAAAAGCGGAGGAGTATTTCGGGGGGCGGTTCACCGTGGACGAGGGTGTCGCGGAGCATATTGCGTCCGCCTGCGGCGGGGACGTGCGTAAAGCTATCAACGCGGTGGAGATGCTCGCGCTGGCCTCCGCCGGGGGACATGTCACGCTGGAGGACGCCAAACAGGTGGCGCAGAAAAGCGCAATGCGCTACGACCGGGACGGGGACGCCCATTACGACATCCTGTCCGCGTTCCAGAAGTCCATCCGTGGGTCGGATGAGAACGCCGGGCTGCACTATCTCGCGCGCCTGCTGGAGGCGGGCGATCTGATTTCCCCCTGCCGACGGCTGCTGGTCATTGCGAGCGAGGACATCGGGCTTGCGTACCCGCAGGCGGTCTCTATTGTGAAATCCTGTGTGGACGCCGCGGTGCAGCTTGGCCTGCCGGAGGCCCGGATTCCGCTGGCGCAGGCGGTGATCCTCCTTTGCACCAGCCCCAAGTCCAATACCGCGGTCTGCGCGATCGACGCCGCGATGGCGGACGTGCGGGACGGAAAAACCGGGGAAATTCCCGCTCACCTGCGGGACGGGCACTATTCGGGCGCCCAAAAGCTGGGTCATGCGCAGGACTACCGTTATGCCCACGACTATCCGAATGATTATGTGAAGCAGCAGTATCTTCCCGACGCGCTCAAAGACCGTGTTTATTACCGGTTTGGGGAAAACAAGCTGGAATCCGCCGCCAGGGCCTACCGCGAAAAGATTGTGCGGGAAGCCGAGTAAACAAAGAACAGCCGCCCGCGACCGGGCGGCTGTTCTTCAATTGTATGTAGGAGGTTTGAATACGGTTTCAATCAGGCGGTCGGAGCATTCCGGGGAATACCGCCATCTGTCCAGATGCCCCTGCGTGAGAAAATAAGCGGAGGGCGCTACCCGATACGATGCATCGAACGCGTCCACAATAATCAGCTTGGCCTTCATCTTTTCGGGAATCAGGCTTTTGATGTAAACGCTCGCGTGCTGCCCCACGCTGATGTCATCCCGCGGTTCCGCCAGCCCGGCGAGGTTGGGGGTGAGTTCGACGAAGACACCGTAATCTTCAATTGAGCGCACAATGCCCGCGACCGTTTCTCCCGGGGAAAACAGCGCGGCGTTTTCGCTCCAGGTGCCGAGCAGCTCTTTGTGGGACAGGGAAATCCGCCCGTCAGGTTCTACGGCGCGCACGATCGCTTTGATATCCTGCCCGGGGCGGAACCTGTCCCGCGGGTGGGAAATCCGGCTGATGGAAATAGCGTCGATGGGAATCAGGGAGGGAATGCCGCAGCCGATGTCGACAAAGCACCCAAAGGACTCCAGATGGGTCACTTTTGCGTCGATGATATCCCCCGGCGTCAGCTTGCTGATATAATTCTCCATGCATTCCTGCTGGACCGCGCGCCGGGACAGCCGGGGTATGACAGACCCGTCTTCATGGCGGGTCAGTTCGGTGATTTTATAGCAGACGGGCTTATTTACTTTGGAAATAATCGCAATATCGCGGGTGGTGCCGTCCGCAATGCCGAGCGCGCCTTCCTCGCGCGGGATGATGCCGCGGAATGCCCCCATATCCACAATCAGGTTGTGCTGGGCATCGCAGACAATTGCGCGGCTTTCAAGAATTTTTTCGGCGGCAAAGGCGTCCTGCAGGGCTGAAACCGAACGGAAGGACTGCCGATTTGCTAAAGTATCCGCCCACATACCTTCTGGTTTATAGGTTGACATTTTGATACCCCTCCTCTTTGCACATGTCCTATCATATGCGGTGACC
>JAEXAZ010000214.1 GCA_023394255.1 Bacillota bacterium
TTCCCGACCACGGCAACTCCCCAGCTGTCCTTGTCTTCCGCGTCCTCCGGACGCTGCCCGATCACCACGTTTTCTTCAATCACGCAGTTTTCCGCAATGATCGCATATTCGATTACGGCATTCTTCCTGATGACCGTTCCGGGCATTACAATGGAATCTCGTACCGTCGCGCCTTCTTCCACGGTGACGCCCGAAAACAGGATGGAAAAGTCAACCAGGCCTGCGATACTGCAGCCTTCCGTCACCATCGAATTCTGCACAACGGCGCCCTGCGCGATAAAATGCGGGGGCATCACCGGGTTTCTGGCGTAAATTTTCCAGCTGTCGTCGTATAAATCAAGCGGGACCTTCGGGTCCAGCAGATCCATGTTTGCTTCCCACAGGCTGTCGATTGTGCCGACATCCTTCCAGTAGCCTTCAAACGGATAGGCGACCATCTTCTGCCCGTCTCCCAGCATGGCGGGCAGAATGTCCTTGCCGAAATCGTTATGGGAGTTCGGATTGCCCGCGTCGTCCTCAAGGTACTGCTTCATTTTTTTCCATGAAAAAATGTAGATGCCCATGGACGCCAGGTTGCTTTTGGGTTTGGGGGGCTTTTCCTCAAACTCATAAATCGTGCCGTCCGGATATGCGTTCATAATGCCGAAGCGGGAAGCCTCCTCCATCGGGACCTGTAAAACCGCGATGGTGCAGTCGGCCTGCTTTTCCTTATGATAGAGCAGCATTTTTTCATAATCCATTTTATAGATGTGGTCGCCGGACAAAATCAGGACGTATTCCGGATCATACCGTTCGATGAAATTAATATTCTGATAGATGGCGTTTGCCGTCCCCGTATACCAGTCGGAACCGGAGCTTTTCTGATAGGGCGGAAGGACAAATACGCCCCCGTTTGTGCGGTCGAGATCCCACGGCTGCCCGTTTCCGATGTACTCGTTGAGCACCAGAGGCTGATACTGTGTCAGCACGCCAACTGTGTCAATCCCGGAATTGACACAGTTGGAAAGCGGGAAATCGATAATCCGGTATTTTCCTCCAAACGGCACCGCAGGTTTTGCAAGATTTTTCGTCAGGGTATAAAGCCTGCTGCCCTGCCCACCTGCCAAAAGCATGGCAATCCATTCCTTTTTGCATGACATGTATCTTCCCCCTTTATTGATGATAGGACCCCTTGTTCATTTGTCTTTCGTCTTGCGCCGGCCCGCTTTTTTCCCCGTCGCGGCGCCGGTGCTTTTCTTCGCGGCGGCAGCTTCGTTTGCCTGCTGTTGCTGCGTTCCCCGTGCTTTTTTGGGCCTGCCCTTCAGAAAGACAACCGCGAGGGGCGGGACCGTAAGCAGGATGGACTGTTTGAATCCGTGGTCAGCCACGTTCTTCACCCGGATTGCGCCCTTGTTGATGACACCCGAACCGCCGAACCGGACGTCGTCCGTGTTGAAAATTTCGTCATAGGAGGTCGCTTCCGGCACCCCCACGCGGTAATTTTCGCGGGTGACCGGCGCAAAATTGCAGACAACCACCAAATCCTTCCCGGTTTCGTCGATGCGGCGGAAAGCAATGATATTCCGGGCATGGTCGTCATGGGCAATCCAGTTGAAACCATCCCACGAATCCTCCACCTGCCACAGGCAGGGGGTTTTGAGATAGAAACGGTTGAGTTCCCTGACAAAATCACGCATCTGACGGTGCGCCTCGTAATCCAGCAGGCACCAGTCAAGCTGCTGTTTATAATTCCATTCGATAAACTGCGCAAACTCACAGCCCATAAACAGGAGTTTCTTGCCCGGGTGGGTCATCATATAGGCCAGAAAAGCGCGCGCGCCGGCAAATTTCATCGCATAATCGCCCGGCATCTTATTGATCAGGGAGCATTTTCCGTGCACCACTTCGTCATGGGAGATGGGCAGGACAAAATTTTCGCTGAACGCATAGAACAAACTAAAGGTGAGTTTATCGTGGTTATAACTGCGGAAAATCGGATCGAGCGAATGGTAGGCCAGCATATCGTTCATCCAGCCCATATTCCATTTGAAATTGAACCCCAGCCCCCCGGCATAAGCCGGTTTTGTTACCAGCGGCCACGAAGTCGATTCCTCCGCAATCATCAGCGTGCTCGGGTGTTCGGTCAGCACCGCGGTATTCAGCTTCTGCAAAAAAGCCGCGGCTTCGAGGTTCTCCCGCCCGCCGTTCAGATTGGGCAGCCACTCCCAGTCCTCGCGGCCGTAATCAAGGTAGAGCATAGAGGCGACCGCATCGACACGAAGCCCGTCGATATGGTACTTTTCCACCCAGAACATCGCGTTGGACACCAGAAAACAGATCACTTCATTGCGCCCGAAATCAAAGATGCGGGTTCCCCAGTGCGCGTGTTCCCGTTTATGTACGTCCTGATATTCATAAAGCGGCTGCCCGTCAAACTCATAAAGCCCGTGGGCATCCTTTGGGAAATGGGCGGGGACCCAGTCCATAATCACGCCGATGCCTGCCTGATGGCATTTTTCCACCAAATACATAAAATCGTGCGGGGTTCCGTAACGGGAGGTAGGGGCAAAATAACCGGTCACCTGATAGCCCCAGGAGCCGTCGTAGGGGTGCTCCATCAGCGGCATCAGTTCAAGGTAGTTATAGCCCATATCGGTGAGGTAGGCTACCAGCTCATCCGCGGCTTTCCGATAATCGAACACATTTCCGTCCGGATATCTGCGCCATGATCCGAGGTGCACCTCATAAATATTCATCGGGCTGCGATAGGGGTTGAGCTCCTTGCGCTTTTCCATCCACGCCTGATCATTCCAGTCATATCCCTCAATGTCATAAAGCTTGGATGCCGTTTCAGGATTCGTCTGCGCGTGGAAGGCATATGGATCAGCCTTCATCAAAGAGCGGCCGTCCTGTGTGGAAATGCAGAACTTGTAATTATCGAACTGCTTGAGGCCCGGCACGGAACATCCCCAAACTCCCGAACGGCGA
>JAEXAZ010000225.1 GCA_023394255.1 Bacillota bacterium
GCGCCTGCAGGGTAGAGTTGAGAGGCGCGGAAACCCCGAGTATCTTTTCCCACCGCAGCACACCGGTTTCGTTCGCATTTTTAATAGCCTTGTTGGTGATATTTTGCTTAATGTGGTTCATCAGCGACTGTAGTTCGATCTTTATGACCTGATCTACAGCGTTTATTTCCACATAATCCTGTAGTCGTTCCGGCAGATATTCCTTGTACTGCGGTGCATCATCAAAAAACATGTCAAACTGCCTCCGTTACTGTGATCGTGCCGGCAATCGGCACCTGATAATCAGAGAATGTCTTCACCAGCGTGATATTGGCAGACACGCCGTTGATCGTGACTGCTCCGACATCCATAATGTTCTCGTTGCAATTCAGGATTTCAGCGACCAGCTTCGCCCAGAAGATCGTACCGGCATTGAATCCGATGTTTTCAATGTAGCCCTGAATGGCCTGTGTGACATAAGGCTGCACCGCCTCAAAGCTGGTGCCGGTTTTCAGTATGACCGATGCTTCCACATTGACGGGGAAGTCCGTAGAGGTACCCACTGTGACTGTATGGCCGATCGGCGCAATACCGTTGCCGTCTGTACCCATCAATGCCTGTACGGTATCAATGAGGGTTTGGGACGCCGTGCCGCCCTGTTCATCACCAATAATCAGACCTACCTGCCCTGCTGATAAGTCCGGGGCGCCGAAGACTTTCACTGCTCCCACCCCGTCAATCGCGGAAACCTTCTGCTCATAATCCGCAATGTTGCCACCGAATGCCACCTGACGGACTGCACTATAAAATCGCGCTCGCAGTTCATCGTCGGTTTCTTCGTCCCGCGCGGTAATCAACGGTGCAGAGACAAGCTCCGCGCCGCCTAAGCCGTTGATGTTGTCTACCGGGAGGATTGTACCGCCGTACTGATTGCCGACCGTCCCCTGCTGTTCACAGGCGGCTTTGAATTGCCCTGCGGCGATCCTCTCCGTAACAGCGAGCGTAATGTCATTAAGGGCGAAGCGGCTGCCAGTCGGCACATCAAAGTCGTTGCCGTCGCCGTCGTATGTATTGATCTGCCGCACTGCATAGGTAGCGGCTTCCCTGTCAATCCCGAAATCTGCGGTTACTCGGGTGAGCCAGTCTCCCTCCGCCGTGTCGGAGAACAGCAGGTCGTTCATATAGGCGAGCATAAAATACGCCGACGCAAGCGAGGCCGCAACCGGGGCAAGAGTGTTGTAAATCACACTGCCCTCGCGCTTATCCAGTGAGTTTGGTACTTCCGCCAGCATTTTAGAGAGAAGATTTTCCTGATCATATTCAGCCAAGGCTTACACTCCTTTCTACATCAATATCCCCGAATGACGTCCGGGCGATAAAGGAAATGTTGGCATTCTCCCGGTCAAAGCTGATCTGGAAATCATCAATGCCGGTAATCCGGTCGTCCTCGACCAGAGCTTCTGCAATACGGCGCTCGATGTCGCCAAGTACCAACTCCCGACGCGCCCCGATTAGTTCTTCCAGCTCTATACCGCGATCATTGGAATAGATCAGATAACGGAACCGCTCTGTGGAAAGCGTCAGGTCGATTGCCTGCGCCACCGCTTCCCTGCCGTCAATTCTGCCCTCAATATGGCCATTGTTTTTTAACTGATAAGTGAGGGACGGTTTAAAACTTGTCGTGTTGCTGCCGTAAGTCTTTAAAACACTCAAATAATCACACCCTGTCTATAATAGAAAACCGTTGACTACCCTTTTTCTGCACCACTGCAACCCTGCTACCGGCCGGGAGCCCCGTCTGGATGGTAACCGGTACATTCGTCAATTTAATGCTCTGCACGTCCACATCCTGATTGTTTCCGTCCTTGGCAACAATCTCAAATCCCGAAGTCAGTTCGCAGGACAACAGACCGGTGACGGTTTGGAGATGAACCGGAACGTCTACCATATCGAGCGGTATCGCCTCCGGCTTGCTGTCTATTTTCAGCTCCGCGCCGGTATAGGTTGCATAGACCAAATCAGAGGGGTTTTCATTGTCCAGATATTCCTTGACAATCTGCTTAATCGTATCGCGCAACTTTTCCGCGCCCATTAATACCACCTGCCAAACTGTAAATCTAATTTCATCGTGTGAAGGTTCTTTTTGAAGGTATGAGTGACACTTCTCACAACCGCCCATATATCAAGCTTGGCGTCAGATATGACAATCCGAATACCTGATCCGCCGAATACCCGAGTATCACCGATGCACTCAACAGTGAGTGTCTCAATCTCTTTATTTTTAATTGCAAGCAGGCGTTTCGCCCGCACCGCGAGCTGAGAATCATTGAGGTCGGCATCTACCTTTTCATAAAGCATCAGTTTACCCCATTTGGCGATATTTGCGCTGTCCTCGGCAATGTAGGTGTATCGCACCCCTGCATCTTTGTTGTCTTTGGCAACTTTGATATAGTTGTACGTGTCGTCATCGATGGACTTTGCATACTCATAATCAGTTGCCAGGCTATCGTCCCCAATGATCAGCGGTAGCCTGAGATCGAGTGTGTCTCGCAGATCAAGAGCCCCGAAATTATCCCACAGTGTATATTGATACCCATTCAACAGCAGATTGTCCTGAATGCTTTTATAGATCATGTCCAGATGCGTTTTATTGTCAAAAAAGTATTTCCCCAGTTTTGCCTCTGTGCTGTCCACACTGCCCAGCCGGATACGGTCACCGATAGACGCGCAGACCCGGTTCAGAAAGCTATCCAAAGTTTCAATCTGCCGCATAATGGTGTTCTTTGCTGTGAGGTATCGCAGCTGGTCATAGCAAGTACATTTGATTACTTTTTTATCTTGCACTGACTTGAACAGCCACCCGTAAAAGACATTTGCGCCCCCATATGTGAAAATCACCGTAGAGCCATTCGCAAACATGCCGGACTTCTCAAGCGGGTACTCAAAAGAAAACGTCCCGGCCCCGTTGTTCCAAGGCGAGACGTATTTGCAATTGACTGCAAGATCGGTGATGTCGGTGCTATCTACCAGTAAAATATTGCCTCACCCTTTCATTCTCAGGAATATTTTGGTATCATAGTGATAGGAGGCGGTAGTATGAAAAACAAAAGTGCAATTTTTGTAGCGGCTATCATTCTAATATTTGGAGTGGCTTATATTGCAAACAGTGCTATTAAACTATCAGATTATCAGCCCTCTGCAGAGGAAGCCGTTCAGGCCGAAAGGGCTCAAAAATCAAAAGCTCTGTATTTTGCAAATGACATGGTTAAGGAGCAACTCGCTTATCCAAAAACAGCTAAATTTGATGACCCTAATGCTGAATATGGCGAAGATAATGATTATAAATATATCAACGGCACAGTTACCAGCAAAAATGCGTTCGGAGTAGAAATTGAAAATCCATACTCTGCGATCCTGACGCTCACTGAAAGTGCATATGTACCAGTTGCGTTATCTATTGGCGAAGAAGTGTACTATGATTATCGAGAAGAAGAAAGCCAAGAAAATCCCGATGCAATTGCTGCTGCAAGAGCAATGGTTAAAAGTGCGGCCGCCTTTCCGGAAAGCGTGTCTTTTTATCCTGGATCAACCGAAGAGCAGGGAGAATATACAATTGTATCCGAAAGATTTGACCGGACAAACAGCAGTGGATCACAGGTTACCGATAAATATAAAGCAACTATTCGCTATAATGCCGATAAAAGCTCTTATGACCCGATAGCGCTAGCGATAGGGGATAATGTCCTATATGATTATAGGCTCGTCTCTGCTCCAAAGGCGTCATCACAAAGCCCATCCAGTAGTTTGACACAAGAAGAAAGAGAACTTTATGATATACCTGAAAATGCGCAGGATGTAGAGATTAAGGATGGAATTATAAGCTATCATTATTCAGAGCCTTTATATGAAAACCAAGATCAGTCATATGACGATCTTGATAGAGCGCTGGCGGAGCAAGACTGGCTTTCGAAATACTCTAATGCAAAATAATTATTATTTGCTGCTGGCTCTTTTATACCAATCCTGAAAAGCCTCAGACATTGCGTCAAAAGCACTTTTTGTTGAAGCCCTTTGCTTTTCTGCGAGCGAATAATCTTTTGTACCCCGAACATCCGCCATAGCGTCGTAATCTGCCCCAACACCCACGGTACTTACATACTGCGAATACGCAGGGCCCGGCTCCTTTGTAATAACGGTTACAGGGGTATCGGTCGGTACCAAGTTTGGATTATTCGTCCCTTTAATTTGACCGTTTTCATTCCATTGATAGCTATAATCAAGATTACTCGCTGACGACTCACCATGGCTTCTCGCCCACGCATCTCTTGCTTTCAGCATTTCAACTGTTTGACTGGAAGGTTTATTTAAGGCCGCTCTCGCTATCGCATCAGCAGCCACCTCTGTCGCGCTGTGGAACACAACTTTTTCTGCTACCGGCACCTTGCCGGGACGCTCCACATAAGGAACATTCGTCGTTTTCTTGCTGACCGGTTTGTATTCGGTCAGCTTTATTTTTACATCGTAAACGCCGCTTTCCTTCTCCGTTTTCGAATAGCTTTCAAGCAGCGCCTGGACGGAAGTCTTTCCGTAATCTGACGTGATCACCAGCCGCTGAGAATCCTTAGATTCGCGGAAGGATTCCAGCTTTTTGAATATACGCTTTGCAGAAGTCCACTCCTGCCCCGGCCGGTCGTCAAGCTCTGTCAGTTCGCAGGAGATTTCCCAGCTGCGCAAGCCCGCGCTACCGCCGACAGGGAAATTCCCCTGCCCGACCCCGTCGTAAACATCGATATCACGGTCTGCGGTTTCCGTAACGTCCGTGACACTATAAAGCGTTACGCCTCCTACATAGACAAAATACTTCATGACTTATATACTCCTTTCGGCGCGCCCTCTGTTGCCGTTGCAAGACTTTCCGCGACGTAATCCGAAATCACTTCTAAATCCGGTTCTTTTGTTACAGCTATGTGGAATGTGTTTTGCGGTGCCAGCGTGGCTGTGGAATACTGCGCGAAAAACTTCGCCCCGGCAATATCCAGCAGATGTTTCATGCTTTCCTGCTCAATGTCGACCTCGCCGCTGACCTTGATCGGGTCGGAATTCACAATCTCCGCGTCGATTTTGGTCTTACCGAGCGGTTCCGCAAGGGAGTTCTTAATTGCCTCGGCGGATGTCTGCGCGTTTTTCGCAGAGTTGGATACATCCTTCATTGCAAGGCTCATACCCGCAACCGTCCCGGCAACCGCTCCGGCCAGCAGAACCATCCCGCCCCAGTTACCGAGCAAACCGTTAGTCACCACGGCGGCAATTGCTGTTGCCGTGTTATAGGCAACCAGTGCGGTTACGACACCGCCCACAGCGGGAATCAGCCAGTAGGCGTTTTCTCCAACGAAGGCAAGACCGTTGCCGATCAGCTCCATGCCGTTCACCATCAGGTTTATAAACGGCTGATACTTGCCCGCGTTCATATTTTCGTTCAGCCCGACTACCGTCTGCGACAGGCGCTCCATCATCGGCGTCGCCTGCTCGCCGATAGCAGAGGCGAAGTTCGTTTTCAGCATCCCGAGCTGGGTAATCAGGCCGTTAAAGTTCTTGGTGACGACTTCCTGCGTCGCGCCGACACTGTTCAGCCCCCGATCAATAATCTTGAACATGCCCTCGATGTCGCCCTGTGCTTTCAGGTTCCGCAGTTCCTCACCGCTGACTCCGGTAATTCCGTACACGCCGCGCGCGGAAACAACGTCGCCGGCCATCAGCTCCTTGATCGAGAAAATTGCCTGTTCAACGCCCTTGGTCGGGTCCTTCGCCTGAAGCCGCTCGACGAACTTGATCATCTGTTCAATCTGATTAATATTGCGTGTGATCGGCAGGGCGGCTGTTACCACCTGTGCGGTCTGCTCTCTGGAAAGGGCTGATACACGGGCATAGGCCCCGACATACTGATAAAGCTGGGAGCCAATCTTTTCGCTGTTCACAAGTGCCTGAAATGTGGTTTCCTGCACCTTCTGGACTGCAGCGGTATTGATTGCCGCTATCGTGCCGTCCCATGCCTTTTTCAGAAGCAGGCTGACCGATACTAAACCGGCCAGTTTCCCGGCAAGACCGCCCATGCTCGCGGAAGTCTTATCCGTGGTATTTTTAAGCTGCTCCTGCCGTTTATTGAAAACCTCTGTGGCCTTATCGATCTGGTTTTGCTTTTTCTCGAACTCATCCTGCGACTTCATGATCGTTCGGATAGCGGCGGTATACCGGTCGTTCAAAGCAAATACAGCCGCCAATGTCTGAGCCATTTATACCGCCTCTACTTTACATAAAATACCGAATCACCGGTTAAATAAGGAGTAAATCAAATGATTAGAGTAAAATTTTTTTCCTTTGGAAATGAAGAACGCACCTGCAAGCAGCTTGAAGACTTTTTAAACAAAATTGGAAAACAAAAAGTGATTCAAATTTTGGCAACCCCGAACACACACGGTTCTTTCGGGGTTTCTCCGGTAACTTATACGCTGATCTATGAGGAGTAGGTTCACGGCTGATTCTTTATTGTTTTTTTCATCGTCTCAGCCGAAACCATATCACTCGCGACAATGAACGCGCGCTCTTCCTTGGCCATTCGTAAGAATGCAGACGGAAGGACATTGTGATTCTGCAGGGCAAGGTGCGCATAAATATAATAGGCGTCCTTACCCTGCCTGATCAGTTTTTTGCTTCTTCCACCATTTCTTCAATGCCGGTAGTCAGTTCGTTGTATTTGGAATATCGGTTGATAGCTTCCGCCAGTTCTACATCGGTCAGCATCGCCACGAGGGCATCGGATGCTTTAAGTATTTTCCTGCCGGCCTTTTGGGAGAGCCCGTTCAGCAGTTCAGTATCGTGCAAATTCGGGTAAACCATCGCGGCAGCGACATATTCCGTCATGACCGTTGTATAATTGGCGTCGCTGATCTGGTTCTGCAGCTCCAGCCCTTCCTGTGCGGAAAGCTGCCGCAATTCCCACTCAATCGGCTGCCCGGCTTCATCAATAAACGCATCAGAGAGTACAAATTTCAGATTTTCCTTGCGCTTTGGATTCAGAAAACTGTTAAGACTTTTCATGGTTCCTCCTACTGGTTATTTCAATCCGCGCCCCGCTGGGAGCGATACGGTTACTGGTTAAATTTTGAAATCAGATCATAGTCGTTTGCGGTGAGGTCGGAGTCAAACACGGTCGTGGAATCGCTGGTATCGTCCAACGAAAGCAAGCCGATATTGGCTATGATAACCCCGGTTGCAAGCACCTCGCATCGGCCTGTTCCTGTAACACCCGCCCAGCCCTGAACGGTAATTTCGGGGTAATCCCCTCCGTTTTTATAGTCCGTGATGGCCTGAATGAAAGCCATCGTGCAGCCGTAGTAAGAAATATTGCCGGTTACATTCAGACCCCTGGCCGCATTCTGCGTCACGCGCTCGCCCAAAAAACGCTTGCTGTCGGTAATGGTTCCCGCTGTAAGAGTCAGCTTGGAAAAGGCAAAAGCGGGGTAGGTATTGCCGCCCACCGTAACAAACCCGTCGCCGTCATGCTGGGATGGCATGCCAGAAAGTTTTCTTTTCATGTTGTATTTCCCTCCTTACAGCGCCGTGACGGTCATATAGATTTTATCGACGGTATCCGCGACCCGAATTCCGGAAGTGGCAATGACGCTGTCTCTGGACGTGCCCTCCGAAACGGTCACATCATCCGCGGTGAACCCCTCGATATAGCCTTTATCCAGATAGTTGACTTTTGTCATGTCCACAATGTATCCCTTGATCTGATTGCGCCCGGCCACTGTGTTTCTGATCTTGCCGATTGCCTTTGTATCCAGCAGAATTTTAAGGTCCGTCGCGTATTTGTCCAGCGTGCGGATAACAAGACCCTTGTGGAAATCTTCCGGTTTTTCATCGGTATAGGTTTTCAGAGAATTGATGTCGTACAGCACCTTCACACCACTGTGCATCAGGACAAACAGGATTTCGCCATTCAGTGTTTTTGTCTCCTGCTGTACCTTGGTCAGCCTCGTCGAAACATCCGCCCACCACGGCACGTCAAAGTAGGTCGCACTGGCAACGATGCCGCACTTCGCAAGGATGCCCGCCATTGTGGCGCAGGCTTCGGCTGCTGTCAGACTGTAGGCAGTCGTAACGCCACCGACAGTGCTTTTGTAAACTGCAATGTCATCCGCATCCACGACTGACTGCACGAGCTGCACATTAACGTCATTCGCCCGCTGTTCATTCACAAAGTCAATCAAGCCCTGCGCTTCGGTGCTATCCGTACCGGTATAGGCAATGATGTTATAATCCTGCTTTTCCAGTTCTGCCTTGTAGGCATCCCAGGCACCCTCATCCGCTGTGCCATCCGCGCCGCCGGTCAGCGCTATGGTTGCCGCTTCCAGCGTGCCGGTTCCGTCGATCTCAATAAAATCATTGGCAGAGAACTTGGAAACTGCAGAAACAATCTGTGAATCCATTTCAGTGGTGCCCAGAAAGGTTTTGATAACCCAATTGGTATCGCTGGCGGCCACGGTCACTTTGATGCTGTTTCCAAGCGCACCGCCATATTTTGCTGTTGCGGTGATACCAGTGGCAAGCGTGCCGGCCGCTTTCGTCCCGGTGTTCAGCCTGTATAAAACCAGCTTGTTCGCCGATTTCATTGCCTCGTTGACCAGCTTCAGCTTCGCGTCGGTCATCTTATAGCCGAGCATAGTCAGTGTGCTGTCGCCCTGACGGATTGTGGTCACTTTGCCGCCCCAGCTGAGGACCTGTGCCATGGTAACGACGCCAACCACACCAAGCTCAGTCGACCGCTCGCCCGCCACAACGTCCACGCTGGTTCCCGGCAAGATTCGAGTAATCATATTTTCAACTCCTGTTCTGCGGTTGTAATAATCGGGTCTGTCGGTTCGTCAATCTCACCGACATTGATGACCCCCGTAACATTGGCAAGCTGGTCGGTTACGTCACCGCTTTTACTGTAGCAAACCAACTCCCCTATATCGGATGGTATTTTCGTAAGGCCCTGCTGAAGCGTGAATATCGCGCCGTTAAGCTCCGCAGCAGATAGCTTGTCGACAGGCACATAGGTGACCACAAATCCGAAAGCGTAACTGGACGTCGCCGAAAGCCGCTGCTGATTCGTGACACTGTAAAAATCCACGAACAGAGCGGGGCGCTCCACCTTTTGCTGCTGAGCGCCCACATACACGGTCGCAGCGGGATACAGCCTGGCGCAGAAGTTCGCCAGGGCAAGCAGCACATGATCCGAGAGCGACAAAGTGCTGGCGTCGATTCTGCCCTGCGTATACTGGTCGATAACAATATTTGAAGGCAGTTCCATATCAAAACCCCGTTTTCGCTTTTACTCTGGCGATTTCCTGCTGAAAAATCGCGTCTGTCTGCTGATCAGCATAATTGATGCCCTGTTCCAGCATCCTGACGCCCTTGACGAATCCGGTCGTCTCGCCGAATTTGTTTACTGTCCGGTGACCGTTATTCACATACAGAGCGTATTCAGTACCGTTTCCGTATCCGCTTACCCATGAAATACCTGCCTTTCGGACAGCTGTTTTTCGCCATGCTTTTTTCAGGGTCCCGCCTATTGGCTTGTTGCGAAGGGTAAAGGAAACCTGCTCACCCCACTGGGTATAAAAAAACACCGTTCTGGAATAATTTCCAACCGGTGTATTGCGTATGGTTTCTTTCATCCCTGCATCAGCCATTCTGGAAACGACCCGTTTTGCGCTATCATCCACATTTGTCAGTAAAAGTTCCAGCTGCTTTCGATACTTGGCAAAATTTCTGCTGTTTTCCGAATTCATGTGCTCTTCTCCACTTGCATGCGTACGGCGTTGGAAAAGCTGCGGTAAAATGGCTGTCCCGCTGCACCTTCGAACATCTGTCCTTTATGCGATACGATCAGTGTGTCGCCTTCCATCAGCTTCACGTCAGTGTCTACAAACAGCGTAAATACAGACTGCGTTGTGGCGACAGTATCCGACTGATTCAACACAGGTTGTGAAGACTGGGACAGATGGCACAGGACATCATCATAAACGACGACATCCTGCATCACGTTGCCTTGCTTCTGCTTGCGCTTTACAGTCACCCGGTCTTCCCAGCACGCCTGTACGGCCACTTTCCCTGCGGCGATTATATTGTCAGGTAATTTCATTGCAGCAAGCCTCCTTACGGCATACGCCGGTACCGGTTGAGGATTGACGAATAATCTACCGCAGCCTTTGTCCCGCTGACAGCAGTTGTTCCTACATCAAACGCGATCGTGGTGTCCCCTTCGGTGACTGACTTGACCGCCCCGCTGCCCTCGATGAACGTCGCTCCGTTGGCTGTTGCCCATGCGATTTCCACCCATGGATAGAAAAGGCCGTCCGGGAAATTTTGAATGTTCAGCGGCAGATTGCAGTAGGACAAGATGCTGTCCTTGGCCTGATTGATGTAGGAAAGATATTTGGAATCAGCGAGTTGCTCCGCAGTGATATAACCGCGGAGCACCCACTCGTTCAGTACGTCAGACGGCGTTTTAGCCATTGGCCTCTGCCTCTGCTTTTTCAACCGCTTCTCTGACCTGCTCAATCGTCAAATCATCAGACAAGTCAAGCTTCAGCGCCTCGGCTCTTGAAGCAAGCTCTGCTTTTTCAGCTTCAAGCTTGGACTGCTTTACAGCTTCCTTTTTTGCCTTGGCGTCAGCCTTTGATTTTTCTGTCGATTTACTGACAGGCGGTGTATACACAGCAAACCCATCTGCTTTGTACTTGGCTATCTGATCATCATCAACCAGTAGTACCAGGGCGCCTTTTTTCACATAAGCCATGAAGAAACCTCCTTACGCCTGCGCAGTAGCAGCAGTGTGGATGTAGATGCCGGCAGTATCGTTATCCGTCACAATCAGATCATGGTGGGCACGATAGAAAATATCGTATGCGTCTGCACTCTGATTGACATCGGGTGTAACGATTTTAGAGTTGTTGCGCTTGACCACGCCTTTGAGGGACGCCTGCCGCGCATAAATAAAGTTGATTGGCTTGTTGCCGGCAATGGTCTTGTAGCCGCCCCCGGTCTGCCCAGCGGTCTTACCATCGTTAAGCTGGATCAGAGAATTAAAGCGAACCTGCGGCACCTTAATGATCGGGGTAATGGCGTCCAGCCTCTCCACCCGGCGGTCAATGTTCGCCTGCGGGGTGTCGACGGCGATACGGCGGGAAATCTTCGGGTCATTTTTCAGAAGCTCATACACATCGTTGGTGACATAGAGCACGCGCCCCTCTTCGGGAACTTCCTTTTCGTTGAGCGTCTTTTCAGCCGCATCGTAAAGTGTAAGGATGCTGTCAGAAGAAGGGAGGTCTTTCTCCACAACCGTACCTTTCGTGTTGGCGCGGGTCGCTGCGTCGAAGATTTCCGCGAACCGGATTGCATCGATTTCGGGGATTTCTCTGGTGCGGACATACTCCTGCGCGACTTTGCGGTACAGGTCGAACGCCAGCTCGTCGTTGTCGATCACATCAATGCGGAACTTCCTGCCGCGGTCATATTTGAGGGTGTGCTCCTCCCAGGTAACGGAAGCGCCGCCCTGCACATAACCGGCGTCGCGGTCATAGTTGCCGGCACCGTCAACGGATACTTTCGGAAGCTTGATTTTATTCGTCCCGACGAACTGTGTCGCAAGCGCCGCGTCGTCGAGGTTTGCCGTTTTCGCGCCGAGCTGATAAACCATGTCCAGCACGACCAGAAACTTGGTTACTTTTTCAGAAAAGGTGTTAATAGCCATAAGTAAAAAATCACTCCTTAATTTGTTTTCTGCGGCGGAAGCCCTGCCTCAGCGAGCCATTTCGCCATATCATCCGCGCCCCCTGTGGGCTTTCCGTCAACCGGAGGCGGCGGGTTCTGCGGCTGTGTTTCTCCGAACAGCCATGCTTTGTCTTTTTTTAATGCCTCAAGCTGCTCATTCAGGCCAAGGACATTTTCACCGTCCAAACTGATTTTTGCCATGTCAAGCGCGCCCATCGCCATTTTTGCATCTTTAGCTTTGGCACCGAGCACGGCTGCCTCAATCTTGCTGTCCAGTGTCAGCTTTTTGATACCTGCCTCATACTCGGTCTTGGCGGTTTTATTCGCCTCCTGCGCGGAGGTAAGCTGTTTTTTCAGCTCCTCGTTATCGCCAGAGAGCTTTTCAAAGCCCTTGATCTGCTTATCACGCTCCGAAATCTGTGTCTCCAAGGTTTTCTTTGCCTCGTTTGCGGCATTAAAATCTGCCCGGGCGACAAAATCTTTGCCAATCTGTTCAGAGACCTTTTTGTCAATTTCTTCGGTATAGTGATCACCAAGAATTGTTTTTAACCATTCCAGCATAATATCCTCCTGCCGCTGTCCTTTTTGTCCGGCCAGTCCCGGTATTGCGGTGCGCCTTATTTTGTTCCGCGCGCAAACGGATAAATTTTGGTATGAAAAAAGCCCGCTGAAAAGCGAGCATAAAAATACCACCTTGCATTTTCAGCAGGTGGTATTTAAATCAGCTCCGCAACCCCTTTTGCGAGTTCCGCAGCCTTTTTCATCAGAGAATTATCATTCAGATATTCCAGCCCTTTCAATGTGATTTCAGGGCGGGAACCGGATACCAAGTAATTGCCTCCAAGCCCTCGCTTGAAGCTCATCCCCTCGATATATCCTTCTTTGTAAAGCATTAGCATCAGCTTGATCCAGCGGGGCTCCGAAATTTTCAGGGCATCCGCGGAGATGCATGCCATATCGAATTCATCAAAATCCATTGCTTTTTCAAGGGCTTTCAATATCCGATAAATGATTTTAAAATTGTCCGTAGAATTCACCTCCGCGCTCTATTTCGGAGCCGCTTGAAGAACACTTTCAACGTCTGCCAGCTCTACCGTTTCCCCGGACGGATCATCGATTTCTATTTCAGCGGCAAGGCCATCGTCATAGAGGTAAATAACAGTACCCTTGCGGCCGTCTTTTAACTGCACCATATCGTGCAGTTCTGGCTTAACCATTTTTAAAATTGCCTTCTTTCAATTCATCAATGTACACAGATGTCAGGCGCGGGACGTCGCTTCCATTGTCGTATATCAAACCGACCTGAAGCTTTGCCTGCTTTCCCTTCAACCCCCTGACAATCATATTGACTTCATATTTTTGCCCGTGCTGTGTTTTTGCCTTTACGCTCGAAGGATATTTCACAATATTCTCTTTAACCAGCTTATCCAGCGCGGCATAATTGCTGATATCATAACCTAACCGGCTTGTGATCGCTTTTCCCTTGGCATATCCTTTCGGGTTATCCGGGTTAAACAGATACCCGGTATACTTGCGCTCATCGATATCAAGCCTATCCGCATTCCGCAGCGACAATTCAGGATGCCCAGCAAGCCGGTTACGCAGGTAATAATCATACTTTGTCAGCCGATATTCCTCACTGTTATTATACTTCAGATTCTGAAAACTTGCAAAGGATTTTGGGGCATCTTTTCCCAATACAGCCTTGTATTCCTGGTACTGGGAAAAATCAGCACTTTCATTACGCGCCATTTTTTCGGCAGTCGCCAGTTTATCTTGCCCCATGCGGGCGGAAAGCCCTTCGCGCCACTTTTCATAGCTTTGCTTTTCCACCCGGACGCTTTTTCCGGTTTCGGGATCCCGCGCCATGCGAGTAGACTTGATATTTTTCAGATCAGGTATGTAGGGTGCAGTGGTCGTGCGGCAATTAACATGGAACGGTGGGAAGGTTTCGCCCGTAACCGCCTGATCCACAGGATAGTGCTTGCTGTCCTGCTCCCGGCAGATATCACTGGTTTTGAAGTCCAGTGTGGCGATGATCTCATATTCATCCAGACCGTCCGCTTTGTACGATTCCAGATTGGCCTGACCAGATGCATAAGCCGATTCGTTATACAGCAGCCGGTATGCCTCATACTTTTTACCGGTGCCGCCCGGAGTTCCGTCCGGGTTTGTCCTGACCGCTCCGATTGCCTTCTGCAGTTCCTCCGCAAAGTATTGCGGCGGCTTGCCGGTGATGAACATCTGGTTCAGCGTCTGGCGGATCCGGAAGCCGGTATCGATGTCCTGCCGCCACAACCGCGTCGAAATGTCCGCGCCCTGCACAGGCTCCTTCAGCACTCGCTGGATAACTGCGGTCGCCGGCGCGGAGAACTGAAACTGAAACCCGGTGTACTGTTCAATGGCAAACTGGCTGCGGTAATATTCTTCGGTAAAAACATCCGTCGCCGTCCGTTCGACCAGTCTGCGCTGCGCCTGATACAGCTTTTGCAAAACAGCGTCACACTGCGTTTCCAGCGCCTGCAGGCGGGTGATACGGGCTTTCACAGAGAGATTATCCACCTGCAGGTTGAACGTGCCGATGGAATCCCGCGCCAGCTTTTCATAATTCTTTAGGTTACCCTTGAATTCCCGCAGTTCCGAAAGGCTGAGTACCTTCTGCGCCTCTTCCAGCGTGACCGCGTTGTTTCTGGCGTACCGGCCATAGAACGCATCAATTTCTTTTTGCAGCTCCTGCCGGGTGTCCTCAAATGATTTCACCAGCTCAGGCAGCGCACCGTTTACAGCAGATTCCATGCGTCCGATGCTGTCAAGCGCGCGCTGTTCCCAATAGGTCAATCGGCATCACCGCCCGGAGACTTATTCCCCGCCTGATACTGGTCAAGCAGATCCTGCTCACGCTGCTGCGTTTCCTTTTCAATCTGCTTACGTTCCGCCTGCCAGTCATCCACAAGGGGGTGCACCTTAGTTTTGGTTTCATCGCTCATAACGGTATTTGGCGTCTGCGCAATGATCTGCGATACTTCGGTATCGTTGCGGGGCTTGTTGCGGGTCCATGTCTGCGAGACTTCCGTCGTTTCCGGCAGGCCAAGGTAAAGCAGAATCGCCTTAACGAACTGGTCCAGCGCCGGGCGGAACTCGGTTTCCATCAACCCTGCTTTGAGTTCCAGCAGGGAGTAGAGGAAATCTATGTAAACGCCCGACTGATTCCCGGCTGTGTCGGGGTGGGGGTCTACAGCCATAGCGGATACATACAGTTGCTGCGTGGCAACCTCCAGAAACTAACTGCGGGCTTCATAGGGAATCTCACCGCGGATGACATCCAGACCGCCTTTGTCATCAGTGAAGACTACACCCTTGGCATTCAGCATCTGACGGAAATCAAT
>JAEXAZ010000228.1 GCA_023394255.1 Bacillota bacterium
GGTCATCTGCTGACCACCGTCCAGCAGGAGGCCCTGATTAATTTCCCGATCCCCGTGATGGTCTGTGACGGCGGCGGAGAAATCCTGTGGGCAAACCAGCAGGCGCAGCGCGGCGTCCTGGATGGCGAAAATATCTATTCCAAAAGCGTTTATACCATCCTGACCGGCCTGGATATTACCCGCCGCTGCCCGGACAGCGGATATGAGGTAGACTATAAGGGGCGGCACTTTGTGGCGTACGTTACCCGTGCGGTCGACAACCATCAGGACCTGTATATGGTCTATTTCTTTGATAACACCGAGCTGAAGCAGCTTGCCCATGAATATTTCGAAACACGCCCTTCCATTATGCTTCTGGTTGTGGATAACTATGAAGAGCTCCAGCAGACCATGAAGGACAACGAGCGTTCCCGCCTGATGGGGCAGATCGAATATACCGTCAGCAAATACGTTTCGGAAAACGGCGGGCTGATGGTGAAAACCGAGCGGGACCGTTTTATCGTCATCATCGAAGAACGCAATCTCAGGGGGATTATCTCTTCCAGGTTTGAGATTCTGGAAGAGGTGCGCGCCGTCGAAAACGAGGCCAATCAGGTTCCCACGCTTTCCATCGGTGTCGGCCGGGATGCTTCGACCCTCAGCGAAAGCGAGCAGTTCGCGCGGCAGGCTGTGGACATGGCGCTGGGACGCGGCGGGGATCAGGCCGCTGTGCGCAGCGCTTCCGGCTATGAATTTTTCGGCGGGGTTTCCAATGGGGTTGAAAAGCGCACCAAGGTAAAAACCCGTATTGTGGCGACGGCTTTGTCGGAACTGATGAACGGCAGCGACAATGTGCTGGTCATGGGGCACCAGAACTCCGATCTGGACTGCTTCGGCGCTTCTGTCGGGATCTTAAAGGCCGCCCGCCTGATGGGCAAGGACGCATGGCTGGTCGTCCGCCGCGACAAAAACCTGGTGGGCCCTTTATATGACAAACTGCTGGAAAACGGCTATAACGGGCTGTTTATCGAACCCGAGGAAGCACTGTCCCATATCAGCAGAAAAACGCTGCTGGTGATCTGCGATACACATGTGCAGACGTTTCTGGAGTCGGCGGAAGTATTTGAAGCCTGCAAGTCCGTTGTGGTGATTGACCATCACCGCAAGATGGTGGGGCATATTGAAAACGCCGTGATCTTCTATCATGAGCCTTACGCGTCCAGCGCGTCGGAAATGGTGACGGAACTGGTGCAGTATTTCGGCGAACGCTACCGCATCGGCCGCTACGAGGCGGAAGCTCTGCTGGCCGGCATTATGCTGGATACCAAAAATTTTGTGATCAAGACGGGCGTCCGCACCTTTGAAGCGGCCGCTTATCTGCGCAAAATCGGCGCGGATACGGTGGAGGTGCGCAAGCTCTTTGCCATCCAGATGGGGGCGTACCAGCTGAAAGCACAGCTGGTCGCCAACGCCGAAATTTATAAAGGCTGCGCGATTGCCGTTTCTCCCGACCGGGTGATTCCGGATATTCAGGTGACTGCCGCGCAGGCGGCGGATGAACTGCTGAACATCAGCGGGGTGCAGGCGTCGTTTCTGATTTTCCGCATTGGCGATGGGGTCTCCTATTCGGCACGGAGCATGGGGCAGTTGAATGTCCAGCTGATTATGGAAAAGCTGGGCGGGGGAGGGCACCACACGATGGCCGGAGCCCAGATCGCAAATATCAGTCTGGAAGAGGCAAACTCCAGGCTGACTGCGGCGATCGACGAATTTTTTGAAGAAAACAGCCGATAGCCTGTTTTACATCATTTATTTATTGCCAGACAGTCCGAATTTATATAGATAGGGGTTTTAAACATGAAAGTAATTTTGACAAAAGATGTGCAGGGCAGCGGTAAAAAAGGCGACCTTGTAAATGTTTCAGACGGGTACGCCCGCAATTTTCTGCTGCCGAAAGGGCTTGCGGTCGAGGCAAACGCGCAGGCAATGGGAGAATTGAAGGCCAAAGAGGCTGCCGCGGCCCACAAGGCGGCTGTTGAAAAACAGGCGGCGCTGGATCTCGCTGCGAAACTGGAAGGCAAGACCGTCAAGCTCACCGCAAAAGCGGGGGCAAACGGCAAGCTCTTCGGTTCTGTCACGGCCAAAGAAATTTCGGAGGAGCTGAAAAAGCAGTTCGGCGCTGAAATTGACAAACGGAAAATCTCGCTGGATTCCGACATCAAGGCGTTTGGGAGCTATACGGCCGTGGTGAAGCTCCATCCCGGCATTACCGCGAGCATCTATGTGGTAGTCGGGGAAGCGGCATGAAGTTCATGAAGTAATTTGCATAAGGGGGGCAAAGCTTGGCGGATTTTGACATAAGCGGACAGTACGGCCAGCAGATGCCCTATAATCTGGAAGCGGAACAGAGCGTGCTCGGCGCTGTTCTGATCGACCCGGCATGCTTCCCGGCGGTTATGGAAAACCTGCGCACGGATATGTTCCACCGTCCGCAGCATCAGCAGATCTTCGACGCATTCCTGGGCATGTTTACCCGCAATGAGGTCATGGACTTCATTACCATCCTGGAGGAGGTCAAGCGGCAGGAAGTTTTTGAAACCGCGGAAGACGCGAAAATTTACCTGACAAATCTCGCGCAGGTTGTGCCGTCTTCGGCAAATGTGGAGGCTTACTGCCGGATTATCCGTGAAAAATATTACATCCGCAGGCTGATTACCGCCTCGCGGGAGATTATAGAGATGGCGCAGGAGCCGCAGGCGGATTCGGACATGCTGCTCGACAGCGCGGAGCAGACAATCTTCGACATCCGGCAGGGGCGCAATACCAGCGCGTTCAAGCATATCCGCACGGCAATTACCGAAACCTACGAAACCCTTCAAAGGCTGTCGGGCGAGGACAGGGAGCGGTATAAAGGCATTTCCACAGGCTACCCGGCGCTGGACCATGTGATTACAGGGCTGAATAAGTCCGACCTCATTCTGATTGCCGCCCGTCCCGGCATGGGCAAGACTTCTTTCGCGCTGAATATTGCGGAAAATGTGGCGACAAAAACGGATAAAACGATCGCGGTGTTTTCCCTCGAAATGAGCAGCGAGCAGCTTGCGCAAAGGCTGCTGTCGTCCCAGGCATCTGTGGAGGGCAAGTCCCTGCGGACGGGGGAACTCTCCGGCGACGACTGGGTCCGCATCGCGATGGCGTCGCAGGTGCTTTCCAAGGCGGATATCTATCTGGACGATACCCCGGGTATCACCATCGGGGAGATGAAAGCAAAGCTGCGTAGGCTCCGCAAGGTGGATGTGGTAATCATCGACTACCTGCAACTGATGTCGTCCGGGCGGCGGATTGAAAACCGCGTGCAGGAAATCTCTGAAATTACCCGAAACCTCAAAATTATGGCGAAAGAATTAAATGTTCCGGTGATTACCCTGTCCCAGCTGTCCCGCGGCCCGGAATCCCGTGCCGACCACAAACCGATGCTTTCCGATTTGCGTGAGTCAGGGTCCATTGAGCAGGATGCGGATATCGTGCTGCTCTTGTACCGTGAGGACTATTACGCGCGTGAAGAGGCGGAAGAACGCAACATCGTGGAATGCGATGTTGCGAAAAACCGCCATGGCGAAGTTGGCGTCGTGAAGCTTGGATGGGATAACCGTTATACAAGATTTACCAATTTGGAGTTATCGCGTCATGAACCATAAGGCGAGAGCTACAATTGAACAATTCGCAATGCTTCGGCAGGGCGACACGGTTACGGCGGCGGTTTCGGGCGGCGCCGATTCGGTCGCGCTGCTCGATTTTTTATGTTCGGCCGCGGACCTCGGCCTGCATGTGCGCGCCTGCCATCTGAACCACTGTCTGCGCGGGGAAGAAAGCGACCGCGACGAACAGCTTGTCCGTACCATGTGCGCGCAGTATGGCGTCCCGCTTGATGTGCGCAGGGTGAAAATCCGGCAGCTTGCGCGGGAGCGCGGAACTTCCCTGGAGATAACCGGCCGTGAGGAACGGTATGCTTTTTTTGCGGAACTGGCCGAAAAATATCACAGTAAAATTGCAACGGCGCACACGCTTTCCGATACGGCGGAAACAGTCCTGCTCAACCTCGCCCGCGGCACCGGGATCACCGGCCTGTGCGGGATTCCTCCGGTCCGAGGCCCCATTATCCGGCCGCTGATTGCCTGTTCGCGCGAAGAGATTGAACGTTACTGCACCGCGCATAACCTGTGCTATGTTACGGACAGCACGAATCTTTCCAACGACTATACGCGAAATCATATCCGGCATAACATCGTCCCTCAGCTGGCCCGTATCAATCAAAGCGCCCTGGGCGCGATCGGCCGTTTGACCGATATGCTGCGTCTGGACGCGGATTACCTGCAGCAGCAGGCGCTGACGGAGGCCGGACGGTGCGCGGCGGAAGGCGGATTTTCACTGGAAAAACTGGCCGGGCTGCATCCTGCCGTCCGCTCGAGAATCGTTTCGGGGATGCTGGAAGATCATGGAATCGAGCGCAGCGCGGAACGGATCAGCCTGATTGAGGAAATGATAACAGGTGGAAAACGCCGTGTGCTGCAGGTCGGGAAAAACTGGTATATTACGGCGCGCGGGGGCATCCTGCGCGCCGAGTGCCGCACAAGACGGAAAAGCGACCCGCTCAGGCAGGTAGCGGTCAGAAAAAACGGTCTTGACGGACAAACGATTCCGCTTGGGAATCGGAAAACAGTGACTTTTTCCGTATTGAATTGTGCAGATTATGAAATTTTTGAGAACAATACCGATTTGGTATTAAAAAATGCTGCGGATTATGATAAAATAAGTTCTGATATTTTTTTACGTTCGCGGCAGGCGGGAGATAAAATGAAACCCGCTAACCGCGGCTGCACAAAGTCGCTGAAAAAACTGTTCAGTGAACTTGCCCTGCGTGACAGGGAACAGCTGTGTGTGGCAGCGGATGGCGAGGGCGTGGTGTTTGTGGAAAATATCGGTGTGGATGAGCGGGTCAAAGTGGATCGCGGTACCCGCAATGTATTAACATTTACGATTACTCAGTCGGAAGATTACGGAGGGCGACAGGCGTGACAGACGATATCTTAAAAGTGCTCATCGGCGAAAATGAAATCAAACAAAAGGTGCGGGAGCTTGGCAAAACGATTTCTTCAGATTATGAGGGAAAGAATGTGCTTGTACTCGGGGTTCTGAAGGGCTCGTTCGTTTTTATGGCGGATCTGATCCGTGAGCTGAGCATCCCGGTTGAAGTGGAATTTATGGCGGTTTCCAGTTATCATTCCGGCGTAAAAACTTCCGGAGTGGTTAAGATAATCAAGGATATTGATATTAACCCTCAGAATTTACACATATTGATTGTCGAGGATATTCTGGACAGCGGCCTGACACTGAGCTACCTCAAAGGCCTGCTGATGCAGCGGGGTGCCACAGACATCAGGATTGCGACTCTGCTCGATAAGCCTGCCCGCCGGATTGCGGATATCAAAGCCGATTACACCTGCTTTGAGGTGCCGGATGAGTTTGTTGTGGGGTACGGGCTTGATTATGCGGAACAATACAGGAATCTCCCTTATGTCGGCGTGTTGAAGCCAGAAGTTTATGGACAGCCCGCCGCCCCGGAAAGGGAAGCTAAGGGCTGATGCCCAATGATTTTGACAGGAGTGAAAAAAATTTGAACAAAAAGTCGAAAGGCATCGGTATCTATGTTTCAGTATTCCTGCTGCTGATGCTAATGGCAGTCATGTTGCTTTCATCGAGCATGAAAACTCCGACTTCCGTGAAGTATTCCGAGGTGCTCGGGTATTTCCAAAGGCTGGAAGTCAAGGAATTTGAGCTTGATCAAAACACAGGAAAACTGAATCTGACGCTGATTGATGATAAAAAGCTGACGGATTATAAAATTCCGAACCTCAGTATTTTTTATAACGATGTCAACGGAACGCTCGCCGATGGGAGCGACGACCTGATTGCCGCTTACAATGCGGCGAATCCGGACGCGCCGATGACGTTTGATTATATCCCGGTGAAAGAATATCCGGTCTGGCTCAGCTTCCTCCCGACGCTGCTGCTGGTCGGCATGCTGGTATTCTTCTATGTGATGATGATGCGGCAGGCGCGCGGAGGCGGCACCGGCGGAGTTATGAGCTTTGGAAAGGCCAAGCCCCGCGCTCCGGAAGAGGGCCCCAAAATTACGTTTAACGATGTTGCGGGCGCCGAGGAGGAAAAAGAAGAGCTGGTTGAAATCGTTGAATTCCTCAGGAATCCGAATAAGTTCAACGCGCTGGGCGCGCGCATTCCCAAGGGTGTTTTGCTGATGGGCCCTCCGGGAACCGGTAAGACGCTGCTTGCAAAGGCGGTCGCAGGTGAGGCGGGGGTCCCGTTCTTCTCCATTTCCGGCTCAGACTTTGTAGAAATGTTCGTGGGTGTCGGTGCGTCCCGTGTCCGTGACCTGTTCGAGCAGGCAAAGAAAAACGCCCCCTCCATCATTTTCATCGATGAGATCGATGCGGTCGGCCGTCATCGCGGCGCCGGACTCGGCGGTGGGCACGATGAGCGTGAGCAGACGCTGAATCAGCTGCTTGTTGAGATGGACGGTTTTGGAACCAACAGCGGCGTCATTGTGATTGCCGCGACCAACCGCCGCGACATTCTGGACCCGGCTTTGCTGCGCCCCGGTCGTTTTGACCGCCAGATCGCGGTCGGATATCCGGACATTAAGGGCCGTGAAGCAATCCTGCGTGTTCACACACGCAGCAAGCCGGTCGGCCCGGATGTGGATCTCAAGACGATCGCCGCGTCCACGGTAGGATTTACCGGGGCGGATCTGGAAAATCTTTGCAATGAGGCCGCGCTGCTTTCCGCCAAGAAGGGCCTGAAGGCAATCACGATGACGGAAATTGAAGAAGCGACCATTAAAGTGATCGCGGGACCGGAAAAGCGTTCCCATGTTGTTACTGAAAAAGACAAAAAACTGACGGCTTATCATGAGGCAGGCCATGCGGTCTGTACTTACTATCTGCCGACACAGGACCCGGTTCACCAGATTTCCATTGTCCCCCGCGGAATGGCCGGCGGTTACACGCTGTCTTTGCCCGGTGAGGATAAGTCCTATGTGACCAAGCGGGAGATGAACGAGGATATCGTCACGCTGCTGGGCGGGCGCATGGCGGAAAAGCTGGTGCTGGAAGACATCTCCACAGGAGCTTCCAACGACATTGAAAGGGCCACAAAAGTCGCCCGCAATATGATCATGCGGTATGGCTTCTCCGAAAAATTAGGGCCGATCGTTTACGGCCATGATGAGGATGAGATTTTCCTGGGACGTGACTTTAATAACACGCCCAGCTATTCCGAAAATGTGGCGGCAGAGATTGACGCTGAAATCCGTGAAATCATCGATACCGCTTATGAACGTGCCCGCGATATCCTGACGGAACATATGGATCGGCTGCATCAGGTGGCGCAGTTCCTGTTTAAACATGAGCGGATGGAAGAAGCGGAATTTGCCGCGATGATGCAGGGCCTGCCTGTTCCGGGAGAAACAGAAGAAGAAGCGCCCAAAGCGGAGCAGGATATCAGCCAGCTCCCCGAAGCGGACAAAACAGCCGAATAGCTTAAAAATATGCGTGCGGACGGCATCCGGGCCGTCCGCCTCCTATGTCCTCATAGGTAAAGGGAGGTTGGCTATTTTATGATGTTTAATAAGATTATTACATTATCCCTCAATCCTGCCGCGGATTCTACCTGCTATATGAAGGAATTCATACGGGGGGAGAATAATGTTGTGGAAAGCGAGCTGTATGACGCCGCGGGCAAAGCGGTTGATGTATCCCGCGTACTGCAGTGTTACGGGATTGCCAACACAGCGTTGATTGTTGCCGGGCAGGATGGAAGCCGCCGCTATTTTGAACGCCTGAAAGATGAGAACGTTACTACCCGCGTGATCTACACCGAAGGGCGTCTGCGGGAGAACCTCTGCATCGTGACCGCGGACGGTACGGAAACCCGTCTGGTCCGCAACGGTCCCAGAATCAGGCAGCATACGATTCAGGAGCTGGAAACGGTTCTCGCGGAAGAAATCAAACCGACTACGCTGGTGGTAGTCGCGGGCCTGATGCCGGATGGCATTACCAATGTGAGCCTTTGTGAAATCTGTGCGTTCATTCAGGAATGCGGCGGCATTATCGCGCTCGACACCCGTTCCGTCACGCTGGAAGATGTAGCGAAAATCAAACCGTGGGTGATCAAGCCGAATTATGAGGAACTGTGCGCGCTGGTGGGGAAAGAACCGCACTCCGTCGAAGAAATAAAGGAAGCGGTGCTTCAGGTTTCAAAAGCGGGCGTGCACCATGTGCTGGCCAGTTTCGGTGAGGATGGGATGATCTATACGGACGGTTCCGTTACATATAAAGCGGACGTGCCCGTGCTTTCCGAGATCAAATCGTCGGTCGGGGCGGGGGACGCGGCGCTGGCGGGATTCATTATCGCGCACGATTTTAAGTATGATCCCAAGCGCTCTCTCCAGTATGCGGCTGCCTTTGGGACTGCGTCCTGTCTTGTGGAGGGAACCAATCCGCCGCGCAGGATTTCGGTGGCCATGATCAATAACCAGATCACAGTTTCGGAAATTTAATAAGCAGTTGCAGAAGAACAAGGCGTCCGCTGGTCTGACGCTTTGTTTTTTTATGACGTGGAACAACTGATTTGCATCGTTTTTATTGGCTTCGACCCTGGAATTTAATTTCAATGGGTGTTTATCGCATGGTCTTCTTTTCTGGTCACAAGCAAAATTGAATCAATGGTTTTATTAAATATTATGTTACTTTCCTATAAAAAAGAAATTTTTATGTCGATTTTTGCACGAAAACATGTAAAAATATGTCGAAAAAACATTGAAAATAGTTTTTATAATGCTATAATAACAAAGTAAAAAGAAATTCCTGTTTGCATTGAAACCGATTGTATGGGAGGCTATTCAATAATGAATATACCGCTGATTGCTGCCATTAAAGAACAGATGGACTTTCTGACAGATGCGGAAAAAAAAGTCGCGCAGTTTATAGTGAATAACCGCGAAGATGTTATTTACCTGACTGTGAGTGAACTTGCCGATCAATCCGGATCCAGCGAGGCAACGATCGTGCGCTTTTGCAAATCAATGGGTTACCGGGGCTTTCAGGATTTTAAAATTAATGTTGCCAAAAATACAACCGATTCCCAAAGCAGTTCGAATGAAGCGTTAAAGCAGGATGACTCGCCGTCCGCAATTAAGCGTAAGGTCTTTAATTCCCGTATTCAGGCTTTGTCGGAGACGCAGAGCGTTCTGAGCGATAAAGAGTTTGAGCGCGCTGTGGATGTGCTCGTGAAAGCAAAACGGATTGAATTGTTCGGGGCGGGGGCTTCCGCTTATGTGGCGGTGGATATGAAACATAAATTTTTGAAATACGGAATCAAATGCGGCGTCGAGCTTGACGCGGATACCCAGGCGATGTCCGCCAGCCTGCTTGGCAAAGGCGACGTTGCGATTGGAATCACTTACTCGGGCCGTTCGAGCCTCACCATTCGCAGCCTGCGGCTGGCGAAAGAGCGTGGCGCGACAACCATTACGCTGACGGGCCATGCCCGCTCTCCGGCCTTAAAAGTCAGTGATATTGTATTATTTACGACCGCGAAGGAAACACTGTACAACAGCGACGCGTTCGCTTCCCGTATAGCGGAAATTACGGTGCTTGACGCGCTGCTTATGGCAATTTCGCTGCGGCGTT
>JAEXAZ010000023.1 GCA_023394255.1 Bacillota bacterium
GCAGGGAGTCAAGATGATATCGCCGATTGTCCGCTGCGAGGATAGTGTTCAGGAGGCGCAGGGAGTCAAGATGATATTGCCGATTGTCCGCTGCGAGGATAATACAAAAAATACAAATACGCTAGGAGACTGCGAATCAGTATCACTGCAATCAGCAGATGAAAAACTGCTCTCCAACAAACCCTCGGCACCTTCAGCGATTAACATGCTGGTGCCTGCAAATATTTCGGAAGAGGAGCGGTTGGAAGGTTATCATGGCGAGATTACCGAAAATGCAGGCGGAATTGCTTACTGGAGCGATGATAAAAAATGCTATATTCGAGTCTGCAACTACATTCCTCGAGTGCGAAGGGTATTAGTTTGCAAATCCAAAATACATGGTGAACGGCAAAGAATTGAGATGGAAATTTATGTTGCACAGGGAGGGTGCGTAAATATTTCCGTTTGGAGCTGGGATCTTCCTTCACTGAATTCGATTCTCAAGAAGAGGTATGCGCAAGTCTTTTTGAGCGGATCCAAAACAAAGGCAGAGATGGTTATCGATCAGTATGTAGCGCAGCAAATCAACAACTTTCGCCCCATTGTGATTTTTGAAGATGCCGGCTGGCAAAAATGGCAGAATCAACACATTTATTTTCACGATGGCATCGAGTTAAATGGGACAGAGTGCCATTCTGGAAAAAGGATGATTCCGATTCATAATAATGCGCTGAGAGCGTTTGAAGATGCGTTGAGATTTTTAAAAATCTCTGATGATCTGGAAAAAATCCTTCTTCCGTTTCTGTTTGCGCACTTGGGCTTGCTGTATACCCTATTTGAGGATGCAGGATATCCTCTTCGCTTTCTCCTTTTTGTAAATGGCACAACAGGCAGCCTTAAAACAGCTGTGTGTAAAGTTTTATTTCATTTATTCAACGGAGAAGGACCGTCCATACCGGCAACCTTTAAGGACACCGTAGCTTCGCTAGAGCTAAAAATGAGCAAAACATCTGATTCCATATTACTGCTGGATGATTTCCATCCGGCCGGCTCAAAAGGGGAGGAAACAAATATGAAGAAGACACTCGAATCTTTAATCCGTTTTTTTGGAGATGGAATCGGTAAAGCAAGGGCAACTTCCAGTATGGATGTTGTTAAAGAAACGAAACCATGTGGACTCTGTGCTATCACTGGCGAAGATATTGGCGGCAGCATGTCCTCGCTGCTTCGATGTGTCCTTGTGAGTGTCGATTCAGGCACTTTTAAGGGCCCATTATTAGAACCATTTCAAGAAAACCCCAATGTTCTACCAACGCATTATGCACACTTCGTCTCATATGTTGGTAGAGAATATGATCACATAGTGGCTTATATCCGTCAAAATTTTAATATGTATCGGACTTTATTTAATACAAAGTTGCAAGCCAGGCGTCTTTCTGATGCCGGAGCAAATTTGTGTCTGATGGCAGATATTATGACATCATATGCAGCTGCAATAGGCTATCAACAGGAAGTAATTCAAGCAGCTCATTGGCATCAGGCTATTATTGATGCACTAATAATAAGTGAAGCTTCCTCAAAAGATATGAATCCCGTGAATATGTATCTCTATGCAGTGCAAGCAATCACCATGACAAAAAGTGCATTAATTGCACCCAATGAATCTATTTATCGAAACAATATTGACCAGTATGTTGGCTTTGAGGATGGCGCATATTGGTGGCTTGACCCAGATCGTATCTATCGGCTGGTGGTAAAATATTGGCAGCAAAGCGGAAAGTACTTTTCGCTTTCGCAGCCTAAAATTCACGCCGCCCTGTACAATTCAGGTTGTTTGGTAGTTCCACATCAAAACAAAGTCACAAAATATTTGTGTCGGACATCGTTTCCACCACGCCCATATTACCTAAAAGTGAACAGAGAGATGATGCTATCTTTACTGGAATTATCCGGGGAGGGAAGGTAGGCGTTTCAAGTGTAAAATAAAGTTATTTCAGGCATATATTATTAGCATAAGAGGAGGATGAGAAAATGTTATTGCAAGAATTTCCGGATATTCTAACAGTTCAACAGATGCAGAAAGCACTGAATATTGGACGTTCATGGGCATATCGGTTACTGGACGAACGAAAAATTTCCAGTTTTCGTATTGGCCGAACGTACAAAATTCCAAAATCAGCTGTTATTGACTTCATAAGGGATCAGGCTTCATAATCTTTGCAACGGCCCGCCATTGTGCTACGATAGGCAGTGTAATGGCGGGCTTTCTGTTGCATTTGAAAGGAGAATTGAAACATGACAGGAAGTCTTCGTGTCAAAAAGGGACGTTATTATATGGTACTCAACTATAAGGATGAGCACAATCAATATCGTCAAAAGTCTATCCCCACAGGATTAGAGGAAAAAGGAAACAAGCGAAAAGCAGAACAGATCCTTCGTGATACGCTGAAAGAGTACGAGGATAAGCAGATCGTTTTTACAAAAGATATTCTATTCAGTGATTTTATAAACCAATGGATGGACTTTATGCGCAATATGATCCGTTCTAACACTTATGTTACTTATCGATGCAACATTGATAAGCATATTGTGCCTTATTTTCGAAGGCTAGGCGTATCCGTGCAGAAGCTACAGCCTTTGCAGCTCCAACGGTTTTATTCTGAAAAGTTGGCAGAAGGGTTGTCTCCAAACACGATTGGGAAAATTCACACGCTTATCCATAAATCACTGCAATATGCAATGGTTACATTGAATTTAATTGCGTATAACCCGGCTGAGCGAGTCGAACTTCCTAGAAAGCAAAAGTATATCGGGAAGTGTTTTGATACAAAGCAACTCCAAGAGCTATTTCTTGCTGTTAAAGGAGAGCCTATTGAGCCCGCCGTACTTTTAGCGGGCAGCTATGGATTAAGGCGTTCGGAGGTTCTAGGGCTTCGGTGGGATGCTGTCAATTTTTTAAAGAACACAATTACTATTAATCACACTGCGATTGAGGTACATAGTCAAGTAGAATACACAGATCAGGTCAAAACGCAATCCAGTTATCGGACTTTGCCTTTGATGCAACACATTAAGACATATTTGTTAGACCTAAAGTTGCATCAAAATGAAATGCGTGTTTTATGTGCAAAGTCATATCACGAAAATAATTACATTTGTAAATGGGACGATGGAAGACCGTTAAAGCCCAATTACGTTTCTCAACGATTTCATAAGATTTTAATGCAATACGAATTCCCAATGATTCGATTTCATGATTTGCGTCATTCCTCAGCAAGCTTAATGCTGGAACTGGGATTCTCGCTGAAAGATATCCAAGAATGGCTGGGACACGCTGATATTGGTACCACCAGCAATATTTATGCACACATGCAATATCGGCAGAAAGAGCATATTGCAGATAAGCTGATGAGCGAGTTGGATCGATTCGGGAACTTTTCGGGAACTCATGATTAAACAGCATTAGGATAGAGATTTAAATGGGTGCAAGGCAAAAAAATAAATCCCACAAACCAGCTTGTGAAGCCAATCTGTGGGATTTCTATCATGGTGCGGGTAACAGGACTTGAACCTGCACAGCCTTGCGACCATTAGAACCTGAATCTAACGCGTCTGCCAATTCCGCCATACCCGCATATAGGCACGTCCTTAACGACCGTGCTTGATTATTATATCATCGGGCAGGACAGTTGTCAATAATAAGATTACAATTTTTTATGCTTCGGGATCAATGCCATGCAGCAGGTTTTGCATCATCAGATGGCCCTCCGGCACATAGATGCCGGTTGCGGCAGCAAGCCTTTCCGTATAACGATCCGTCGGACTGCCGCCTTCGCGGTTGCTGCGGTAAAGGACAAACGGGACCGGTTCGGCGGTATGCGTACGGATAGCAAGCGGGGTGGGGTGGTCGGGCATCAGCAGGATGGAGAACGGCTCCCCGGATTTCCGCAGGGCGGGCAGAATCCGCCCAAGAATATCGCGATCAATCAGCTCGATGGATTTCACTTTATTCTCGACCTCATGCCGGTGCCCGCATTCGTCGGGCGCCTCCACATGGATATATACAAAATCGCATCCGCCGCGCAGCAATTCCAGAGCGGCATCCGCCTTGCCGGCGAAATTGGTGTCGACATTTCCGGTGGCACCTTCCACATCTACGCTTTTCAGACCGGCACAGATCGCAATGCCTTTAATCAGGTCGACTGCGGAAATCACACCGCCCTTTACGCCGTATTTCTCGGCAAACGGTGTTAATGCCGGCTTGGTGCCTTCTCCCCAAAACCAGCAGGAGGTAGCCGGACGTTTTCCTTTCGCAATGCGTGCCAGATTAACCGGATGGTTTTTCAAGAGCTCACGGGAGCGTTTCATCAGATCCAGCAGCAGGCTGCCGTAGTGCCCCGAAGGCAAGTGTTCCCGGACAGGTTTCAGGGAAATATCATGGGGAGGAGTGCAGACACTTCCGGTTTGGGCGTGGTGCAGCACAAGACAGTGCCGGTAACTGATCCCCGGATATAATTTGAGCGTCTCGGACTCAAATTCGCGGTTGAGAAACTGAACCAGCTCGGTAGATTCCTCTGTCGAAATTTCGTCAGAGGAATAGTCCAGCATAGTCGCGTCTTCGAAAGAGTCTTCATCCGACAGCGTGACAAGGTTGCAGCGGAAAGTAACATCATCCGCTTCCAGGGGAATGCCGATGCTGACAGCTTCCAGAGGGGACCGGCCGCTGTAATAGATTTTGGGGTCGTATCCCATAACCGACAGGTTGGCGGTGTCCGACCCCGGAGGCATCCCTTCCGGCACAGTCTTTACCAGGCCAACGATGCCGTGTCGGGCAAGTTCATCCATATTGGGCTTCTCGGCGGCTTCCAGCGGGGTCCGGTTTCCCAGTTCGGGTACCGGATAATCCGCCATGCCGTCGCCGAGCATAACTAGATACTTCAAGACGGTTCACCAATCCTTCCTTTTTGTCTGTGCGGCTATTTTGTCAGCCACTGCACAACCGCATTTTTCATCTCTGCGGATTCCACAACGTCGGTGAACCGCTCTGTTTTTTCTTTCAATTCCGCGAGGGCTTTCGGCGCGGTCAGGCCCGACGCGGTGGATAGTTCCTCCAGCAGGGCGAAATCATCCCCCCGCGGCTGTACGCCGATGGCAGGCAGCACACTGCCCGCAAATTTAAACGGGCTGGCGGTGGAGGCAATAACAGTCGGAGCCTGATCGCCTGTTTTTTCAGTATAGTCTTGATAAACCTTGACGGCAACCGCTGTATGCGTATCGCACAGGTATCCTGTTTTACGGAACAGCTCACCGATGGTTTGGCTGGTCTGCTCATCGTCGGCGAAGCCCGCCGCAAATTCCGACTGCAAGGAATCCAGAACCTCTTTTTCCACCGTATAGACGCCTTTTGTGGAAAGTTCCGCCATATAAGCGCGCAGCTTCCCGGCATTCCGCCCGCAGAGCAGATAGAGCAGACGTTCCAGATTGGAGGAGATCAGAATGTCCATCGACGGGGAAGCGGTGAGGAAGAAATCACGGTTCCGGTCATAGGTCCCGGTGGTGATGAAATCGGTCAGGACATTGTTTTTGTTGGATGCGCAGATCAGCTTTTTGACCGGCAGACCGCAATGTTTGGCAAAGTAGGCCGCCAATATATTACCGAAGTTGCCGGTGGGAACAACGATGTTGATGGGGTCGCCGAGATTGATTTTCCCCTGGTTCAGCAGCTCGCAGTACGCGGAAAAATAGTAGGCGATCTGCGGCGCGAGACGCCCCCAGTTGATCGAATTGGCGGAGGAAAGCAAAAAGCCTTTTCCCGCAAGTTCCTCGGCAAATTCCTTGTCGGTAAAGATGCGTTTTACACCGTTTTGCGCGTCGTCAAAATTGCCCTTCGCGGCGAACACCATGACGTTTTCGCCGCTTTGTGTCGTCATCTGGCGGCGCTGGATACTGCTGGTGCCGCCGTCCGGATAGAATACGCAGATTTTTGTGCCCGGCACATCCGCGAAGCCTTCCAGCGCGGCCTTTCCCGTATCGCCGGAGGTCGCGACCAGAATGACGACCGTCTTCTGCTCGCCGGTTTTTTTCAGGGAGGCCGTCAGCAGATAGGGCAGCAACTGGAGCGCGAAATCCTTAAACGCGCAGGTTGGCCCGTGGAACAGCTCCAGCACACTGGCCTGCCCGTCGAGCGGACGCAGGGGAGCAACTGCCGTCGGCGGGAATTTCTCAGGCGCATAGGCGCGGGAAATGCTGTCATGCAGTTCTTCCTTTGTAAAATCGCAGAGAAAACGCGACAGCACTTCGGTCGCGCGGCCAATATAATCGGCTTTGGAGAGCGCACTGATCTCCTCCAATGTAAAAGAGGGCAGCGATTCGGGGATAAAAAGGCCCCCGTCGGGAGCAAGGCCGGCAACAATTGCCTGCGCCGCGCTGACAGAATAACTGCTGTTACGGGTGCTGATATAATTCATGTGTAAAATTCTCCTTCGAATTGTGCGCAATAGACGTACAGTTGTGTTTCATAATACATCATATCATATTTACCCGGTTTAGACAAGAGACCGGACCAATTTGCCAAAAGAAAACGGGGAAATTTGATGAATTGACCAAATCGTCAAGGAGGAACATTGGCAGCGTTAGTGAAACAGGAATTGCACCATCAGCATATAGGCGACAGTTGCCACGCCAATGGAAAGCAGGTTGTTGCGTTTCCACAGGTGGACAAGCACGGTGAGCGCGGAGGCAATCAGTTCCGGCGCTCCGAACGGAGAAGCCGACAGGTCAATTCCGCGCAGGCAGTAGACGACGAGCAGTGAAATCACCGCATAGGGCAGCGCCAGCCCCAGATAGGTGACCGCTTGGGGGACCGGGCGGCTGCCCCGGAAGAACAGAAACGGAAGCGCCCGGCAAAAAACGGTAACCGCGGCAACGGTGCAGACAATGGCCAAAGCGGAATCGTTCATTTTGCCGCCTCCGTTTCTTTGGAATTGGTCAGACGGTATCCGATCCGATTCCTGCCCAGCAGCAGGGACAGTACAGTGAGCGTCAGGGCGGGAGGCAGGAAGCTGTTTGCGCCGAACAGCAGCAGACATGCCAGCCCGGCCGCGATTCCGATGACGGCAGGGACCCTGCTTTTCGCGGTGAGCCACTGTTCTGTAAAAATAACAAGAAATAATGCGGTTAACGCGAAATCAAGCCCTTTGGAGTCAAAACGCACCAGCCCCCCAAATGCCGCGCCCGCTACGCTGCCTGCTACCCAATAGCATTGGTTGAGCAGCGAGACCAGGAAAAGAAACCGGCGCTTATCTGCTCCCTCGGGCGTTTTGACGGAACAGAGAAGCGAATAGGTCTCATCGGTCAGACTGAAAATCATATATGGCTTGCGAAACCGGAATTCCCGGAACAGTTCAATCATGGAAAGGCCGTAAAATGCATGGCGGATGTTTACGGCCAGGGTAATGATCGCCGTCTGCAGCAGCCCCACCGGATTCGTGAGCAGGCCTACCAGCACGAACTGCATGGAACCGGCATACACGATGAGGCTTGTGAGAAGCGCCCACCACCAGCCGTATCCCGCCTTTTGCAGTAAAAGCCCGTATGCCATGCCCACAAACACGTAGCCGCAGAAAACGGGTGCGGTCGCGGTGAAAACCGCCCGAATCATTTTTGCTGACTTGTTCGACATCTTTGTCTCCCCATCCAGTTTTATAAAAGAATTGCCGCTTTCCAGCGGCATAAATCTGTCCTCGGCCGGACAGGCAAAATAAACTTTTTCGTTCGGCCGTGTTTCCGACGGTGAAAGAAATTAAGACAGCATCATGCGGTCGTTGGCAAACTCTTCGCCGCTCGCGGTGCCGAACTTGGCCAGCAGATCGGCGGTCTTAAGGTTTTTCTTCGCCTCGCCTTCCACATCATAGATAATGCGGCCTTCATACATCATGATCAGACGGTTTCCGATGCGGATGGCATCCTTCATATTATGGG
>JAEXAZ010000283.1 GCA_023394255.1 Bacillota bacterium
CCTTCCGTTAAGCCCATTTGCGAGAAGTGTAAAATCATCAAGCGCAAGGGCCGTATCATGGTAATATGCGCAAACCCAAAGCACAAACAGCGTCAGGGCTAAGTGCAAACCAAATAATGGAGGTGCAACAGAAGTATGGCTCGTATAGCTGGCGTTGACCTGCCGAGAGAGAAGCGGGTCGAAATTGGTTTAACCTATATCCTTGGTATAGGCCGCAAAACCGCTCAGCAAATTCTCGAGTCCACCGGAGTGAATCCTGACATCAGAGTCAAGGATCTTTCCGAGGACGACGTTTCCAAACTGCGTGATTATATCGACCACCATGTGCGCGTGGAAGGCGATCTTCGCCGTGAAACAGCGCTGAATATCAAAAGACTGGTCGAAATTGGGTGCTATCGCGGCTTACGCCACAGGAAGGGTCTCCCTGTCCGCGGACAGAGAACCAAGACCAACGCGCGTACCAGAAAAGGCCCCAAGAAAACAATCGCCAACAAGAAGAAGTAATTAGGGAGGGATATACACGATGGCGAAAGCTATTGCCAATAAAAAGACTGCCACTCGTAGGCGTCGTGAACGCAAAAACATTGAGCGTGGCGCCGCACATATCCAGTCCACTTTTAACAACACGATCGTCACGATCACCGACACCCAGGGTAACGCGCTTTCTTGGGCTTCGGCAGGCGGTCTTGGCTTCAGAGGCTCCAGAAAGAGCACTCCGTATGCAGCTCAGACCGCAGCCGAGACCGCTGCAAAAGCTGCTATGGAGCATGGCTTAAAGTCGGTTGAAGTTTTTGTTAAGGGACCGGGCGCCGGCCGTGAGGCGGCTATCCGTGCGCTTCAGGCGGCGGGGCTTGAGGTCAATATGATTAAGGACGTAACTCCGATTCCGCATAACGGATGCCGCCCGCCCAAGAGAAGACGCGTATAAGCGGCAAAACCAGCCCGATTGTGCTGCTGCACAGGGCGTTAAACCAATCAGGAGGTGCAATTCATGGCAAGATATACCGGTGCTGTATGCAGACTTTGCCGCAGAGAGAACAAAAAGCTGTTCCTCAAAGGTGAGAGATGCTACACCGACAAGTGTGCCGTCAGCCGCAGAGCATCTGTTCCCGGCCAGCACGGCAAAGCGCGCGCGAGAAAATCTTCCGAGTACGGAATCCAGCTGCGCGCAAAACAGCAGACCAGACGCTACTATGGAGTCCTCGAAAGCCAGTTTGCGAAATATTTCGATATGGCTGCGCGCAAAGAGGGCGTAACGGGCGACAATCTGCTCCAAATCTGTGAAAGCCGTCTCGACAATGTTGTTTACAGACTGGGCTTTGCTTCTTCCAGAAAAGAAGCCAGGCAGCTTGTCCTTCACGGGCATTTCACCGTTAACGGCAAAAAAGCCAACATTCCTTCCATCCTGCTGAAAGCCGGCGATGTTGTCGCAGTAGCTTCCAAGAGCGAGAAGATCAAGAATGTGGTTGAGACAATGGCTTCCCGCCCGGTTGCAAAATGGCTGGACTGCAACAAGACGAATATGACCGGACGCATCATCGACCTTCCGAAGCGCGAAGAGATTGATCTGGACGTCGAGGAGCATCTGATCGTCGAGTTGTACAGCAAATAATTGCAGCGCTGCATCATAAGGTCTGCGCTGTGTACGATTTATGGTTACAGGGAAACGAGAATGATACGGCGGGAGCCATTCCGCCAGAGAAGGAGGGTCCAATATGGTCAAGATCATAGAGCCCAAGATTGAAACGGTTGAGCTCAAATCTGACGGAACCTACGGCAAATTTGTAGCGGAACCGCTGGACAGAGGGTTTGGCACAACGTTGGGGAATTCCCTGCGGCGCGTGCTGCTTTCCTCTCTTCCTGGTGTTGCGGTCATTTCTGTCAAGATTGATGGCGTGCAGCATGAATTCTCGACAATCCCGGGAGTCAAAGAAGATGTAACGGAAATAATCCTCAACATCAAGGGCCTTACCGCAAAGCTGTATTGCGACGAGCCCAAGACGGTGAGAATCGACGCTCAGGGCGAGTGTGAAGTCACCGCCGGCAGCATTGAGTGCGATTCGGAGGTCGAGATTCTCGACCCCAGCATGCATATTGCCCCGCTGGACGCGGGTGCAAAGCTTTCCATGGAGATAACGCTGCGCAAGGGGCAGGGCTATGTTTCCGCCGACCGCAACAAGCACACCGAGCTTGAGAAAGCGCCGGTAGGCACGATCGCTGTGGACAGTATCTATACGCCGGTGTTAAAGGTAAACTATGCAGTGGAAAACACCCGGGTGGAACAGATAACCGACTATGATAAACTATCGCTTGAAGTCTGGACGGACGGGACGATCTCCGCAAAGGAGGCAGTCAGTCTGGCGGCCAAGATCCTCAATAGGCAACTCAATCACTTCGTCGACCTGTCTGACGAGGTGAGTGCGACAGAGATCATGGACAAGAAGGAAGATACCGGCAAGGATAAACTCCTTGAGATGACCATTGAAGAGCTTGACTTATCTGTTCGTGCATTTAACTGTCTGAAGAGAGCCAGCGTCAACACCGTGGCGGACCTCATCAACAAGTCTCCCGAAGAGATGATGAAGGTGCGCAATCTCGGCAAAAAGTCGCTGGAAGAGGTTATCGAAAAGTTACAGTCACTGGGATTTGACCTTTCTAAGGACGAAGAATAACGGAAAGCGCGCGAGCGCTTGATCTAAAGCATGGGTAAGGAGTGAAATTCGATGCCAGGAACCAGAAAACTCGGCAGAACTTCCAGCCATAGAATGGCTATGCTCAGGGCAATGGTAACTTTCCTGCTGGAAAACGGCAAGATTGAGACCACTGTCACGAGAGCGAAAGAGGTTAGGGCAATGGCCGAGAAGATGATTACTACGGCGAAAACCAACGACCTCCACTCCAAGCGTCAGGTCTTCTCTTTCGTGACGAAAGAGGATGTAGCGAAGAAACTGTTTGACGAGATCGCTCCGAAGTACGCCGAAACAAAAGGCGGCTATACGAGAATCGTCAAGATCGGTCCTCGCCGCGGTGACGCAGCAGAGATGGCAATCATTGAGCTTGTGTAATTATTCAGTATAAAAAGGGCGCATCCGAAAGGATGCGCCCTTTTGACATGCCTGCGGTTCAGCTTTTGCGTGCGTTCTTAAAATAGACGCCGGAAAGGAACGGGGAAAATTCGATATCGCTGACCCCTTTTGCCATAGCGTAATAAGAAGTTTCAAAAAAGAGCGGAATCACGACGCACTCCTCCAAAAGCTGCTGCTCAGCCTGCATATAGGCGGTAAACTGGTCGTCGCTGTCCATTGTGGCGGTGGATTGCAGCAGCCTGTTATAGGATTCATTGCGATAGGCGGCGTAATTCTGCGGGGAATCCGACTTGAAAGCAGACAAAATGGCGTCGGGGGAAGAATAGGAGGCGGAAACCGGAAGAACAGCCGCTTCGAAATCGCCGCCGCTTACGCGCGAGAGCAAATCCTCGCGGGAAAGCTTTACGATTCCGGTATAAAGCCCCAGATGCTTCTGCCAGGCCTGCTGGAGAAAACCGGTGAGCAGCGGGATGCTGTTTTCGTCGCACACCAGCAGTTCGTTCAGGGACAGGCGGTTCAGCCCCAGGGCGGCCAGCCCCGTTTCATAATAGCGCTTCCCGATTTCGGGGCTTGGAAGGACTGGCGAGACATTGCCCGCCGATTCACGGAAGGAACTGCCCGCAAATGACACCGCCGGAGGAATCAGCATGGAAGTTGTACGCAGATTGCCCGGCAGATACTGTTCGAACAAAGTCCGGTCGGCGGTATAGGAAAGCGCGCGCCGGATATCAATGTTTGAGAGGCTGGGACTGCCGCAGTTCAAAACCAGTATCCAGACAGTATCCTCGAAAGCAGTATAGGAGCCTTTTTTATCAAGGACTTTGTCCAGCGACTGGTAATCAATTTTGCAGGCATCAGTCTCACCGGATAAAAAACGCGCCAAAGGATCTGCCGGCTGGTCTTTATCTGAGGAAGGAACGTATAGATTGGCCCCCGCGGCAACAACCGAATCCGCATCGGAATAGTGCGTGTTCTGACGCAGGGAGACCACATTGTCCTCCCAGGAACGTACAGTATAAGGGCCGTTAAAAATCATCGTTTCTTTCGTCAGCCCATATCTGGCGGAGGTGGATTCAAAGAATGCTTTGTTACAGGGTACCGCGTAACTGGAGGCAAGGCGCTCCAAAAGCAGCTGGTCGGGGCGTTCCAGCCGGATGACCAGCGTACGGCTGTCGACGGCGGATACCCCCAGTGCCGACCGGTCCGCGCCCCCGCTCAGAATCAGGCCCGCGTTTTCGATTGCGGAGAACTGGATGGCGTGAGGGCTGAAAACGGAGGGGTCAAACATCCGACGCAGCGCAAATTCAAAATCCATTGCGGTAACGGGATCACCGTTGGACCAGAAGGTGTCGCCGCGCAGATGGAACGTATAGGTAAGCTTGTCCGGCGAAACCTCATAGGACTCTGCAAGGCAGTTTTCAATTTTGCCGGAAGGCAGCTGCCGGAACAGCCCTTCAAACGTGTTGGAAATAATCATGCGGGCGGTTTCGCTGGTTGCAAACTGCGGGTCTAAATTTTTGACCGCCGCGGGGATATCATAGGCGATCACCTGCCCCGCGGAGGAGTCGGAGCCGCAGGCGGACATGCTGAAAACCAGCAGCACCGCCAGAAACAGAGTGAGTGGTTTTTTCATGCTGGCATACCTTTCACAAAGTAATCAATATATGCATTTTAGCAGAAGATCAGGCGGGTTGCAACGCATAGAACGAAATTCCGGCTTTTACGAAAAAAGCGGCGCCCGGGAAGGACGCCGCCGATCGGATGGTATCATACCCGGAGAAGCAGATCGGTATAGGTGGGGATCGGCCAGACGGCGCGGTCGGTAATTTTTTCGGCGGCGTCGCAGGCGGTGCGCAGGCTGTCCATACGGCCGAGGATCTCATCGCGCATATAAGCGGCGTGATGGTGCGGGTCTTCCAGGGACTGGCTTCTCGCATAGGCCTCCCGCAGGGAGCAAAGTTCGCTGTCAATCTGGTCGATAATGGCGGTCAGCGAATGAAGCTGGTTCACGACCGACTGGGAAACAAGGTTTGCGGTACGCATCCGGTTGACGATTTCCGCCACATCACCCGCGTAGCGCACAACCGCCGGGTAGATCTGGCGGCATACCATCTCAATCATGGCAGCCGCCTCGATGTTGACGACTTTGGCGTAATTTTCAAACAGGATTTCATGACGGGACGCGCATTCCACCGCAGTGAATACCTTATGGCGTTTAAAAAGGGCAAGATTCTTAGGATCAATAAACGCGTCGAACGCGTCGACCGAGGAGTGCAAAATCGGCAGCCCGCGGCGTTTTGCCTCCTGCACCCAGGCGTCGGAGTAGTTGTTGCCGTTAAAAATCACACGGCCGTGTTCCCGCACAACATCGGCAAGAATGGCGCTGATCTCCGTACTACGGTCAGAAGCAGCTTCCAGACGGTCTGAAAATTGTGAAAATACGTCGGCAAGAGCGGTATTCAACACAACATTGGTCAGCGCAATCGACTGCGAAGAGCCCAGCATGCGAAATTCAAACTTGTTGCCGGTAAAAGCAAAGGGCGATGTGCGGTTACGGTCGGAGTCGTCTTTCACCAGATCAGGCAGGGCGGAAACGCCTGTCTTGATCAGCTCCAGATCGTGCGTATCCGCCGCTCCGCCCGCGGCGGCGGAAAATAACTGGGAGGTGAGGTTTTCGCCCAGGAACATCGAAATAATCGCGGGAGGGGCCTCATTGCCGCCCAGACGCTGGTCATTCCCTGCGGATGCGGCGGAAGCCCGCAGAAGGTCGGCGTATTCATCCACCGCCTGCACAAATCCGGCCACAACCAGCAGGAAGGTACGGTTCCCGGCGGGGTCTTTTGAGGGGGAAAGAAGGTTCAGCCCGTCATCGGTCGAAAGGGAGTAGTTGTTGTGCTTGCCGGAGCCGTTGATGCCCGCGAACGGCTTCTCATGGAGCAGACAGGCAAGCCCTTTCTTTTTTGCCACGATGCGGAGGGTCTCCATGGTCAGCTGGTTATGGTCGCAGGCAATATTTGCGGAGTCAAACACCGGCGCGAGCTCATGCTGCGCGGGGGCCACCTCGTTATGCTTGGTTTTGCAGGGGATTCCCAGCGACCAGAGCTCTTCGTCCAGCGCGTGCATAAAATCCGATACGCGCAGGCGGATACGTCCGCAATAGTGGTCGTCCAGTTCCTGCCCTTTGGGCGGTTTCGCGCCCAGCAGGGTGCGCCCGCAGATTTTGAGATCCAAACGTTTTTCATAGAGATCACGGTCAACCAGAAAATACTCCTGCTCGGCGCCCACGGTGGGCACTACCCGCCTTGAGGAAGTGTTGCCAAGCAGCCGCAGCAGCCGCAGAGCCTGCGTATTGACGGCCTCCATCGAGCGCAGCAGCGGGGTTTTCTGGTCGAGCGCCTCGCCCGTATAGGAACAAAAAGCGGTGGGGATATAGAGCGTGCCGTCTCTGACAAAAGCAGGGCTGGTAGGATCCCATGCGGTGTAACCGCGCGCTTCAAAGGTTGCGCGAAGCCCGCCTGACGGGAAAGAGGAAGCGTCCGGTTCCCCCTTGACAAGCGCCTTGGGGGAAAACTCCAGGACCGCATTGCCGTCGCTGACCGGCTCCAGAAAAGAGTCGTGCTTTCCGGCGGTAATGTTGTTCAGCGGCTGGAACCAATGCGTATAATGGGTAGCGCCCTGCTCGGTCGCCCAGTCCTTCATCCCTTCCGCCACAGCCGCCGCAATCGCGGGGTCGAGCGGAAGCCCGTCCCTCTGGGTACGTTTCAGGCTCTCATAAACATCTCTGGATAAATATTTGCGCATAGCGGAATCGCTGAATACACGGCTTCCGTAAAGCGTTGTCAGTTCCATAGCATCCTCCTGCAATTTTAATCAACACAACACAAACACACACGAAAGCCTGCCGGCCGGCAGACTCTATAACAGATTAAAACCAACCTTTATTTTATCATTTCACAGGTGAACATGCAAGCGGCGGCGCCCATAACTGTAATATTTTTACTGAAGCCAATTAGACATTGACGGAAAAGCTAACAGTTGTTACAATTAAGACAGAACCGTTTAAAGGAGTGGCATATGTGCAGAGAACCGTCTGGCTGGCACTAAGCTATAACGTACCGATCAACCCGTCGAAAACGCGCGTCTATGTCTGGCGCAAACTCAAGGAATTCGGCGCGGAATACTTTAAGCAGGGGGTCGCGATTTTGCCGATCTCCGCGCAAAGTATGCAGCAGTTTGCCGCGCTTGCCCAGAAAATCCGGCAGATGGGCGGGGAGGCTTCCATTGTGGAACTGCGCTTCACCGACCCGATTGACGAAGCACAGATGACGGCCCGGTTTAAAAAACAGGCCGAGGACGAATATACCGCACTGCTGAACGACTGCAAAAACGCCCTGCGCGAGCTGCGCAATCTGCCTTCCGCCTTTTCCCTTCCCCAGCAGGAGGGGGAGCGCATGAAGCAGGTGGTCAAACGGTACCGCAAAGCACGCTCCAAGGACTATTTTAAAACCAGCGCGTCGCGGGAGATTGAAGCGGGAATCGACGAGATGATCGACAGCGTGCGGGAAATCGCGTCGGATTTCAGCAAACAGCTCCGCTCGATGCTGGATAACTGAACCGCGGATTTACCCGCAGACAGAATCCGAATATCTGAAAAAGCCATGCATCCGTCGATGCATGGCTTTTTTAAATGCTTCAGTCGTTGGAATCCAGTTTGAGCACGGCCATAAACGCTTCCTGCGGAACCGAAACGCTGCCGAGCTGCCGCATGCGCTTTTTGCCTTCCTTCTGTTTTTCCAGCAGCTTTTTCTTGCGTGTGATGTCGCCGCCGTAACACTTGGCAAGCACATCCTTGCGCATTGCCTTGACAGTTTCGCGTGCAATCACCTTCCCGCCGATTGCGGCCTGAATGGGAATCTCAAACATCTGGCGCGGGATATGCTCCTTGAGATTTTCAACCATTTTTCTGGCGCGGGGATAGGCCTTGTCCACATGCGCGATGAACGAGAGCGCGTCCACGACATCGCCGTTGAGCAGGATATCCAGCTTGGCGAGCCTGGAATCCCGGTATCCGCAAAGCTCGTAATCGAAAGACGCATACCCTTTGGTACGGGATTTGAGCGCGTCGAAAAAGTCGTAGACAATTTCATTGAGCGGCAGTTCATAATGCAGTTCCACGCGGTCGGTATCCAGATACTTCGTGTCAAAATAAAGTCCGCGCCGGTCCTGGCAAAGTTCCATGATATTGCCGATATAGGCGGTCGGCGTGAAGATATTCGCCTTCACGAACGGCTCCTGCGCGCTGGCAATCAGCGCGGGGTCGGGGTAACTGGTGGGGTTGTCGATCCAGCGTTCCTCGCCGTTTGTCATCGTCAGCTTATAAATAACACTGGGGAGCGTCGTGATGATATCGAGGTTGAATTCGCGCTCCAGCCGCTCCTGGATAATCTCCATATGCAAAAGCCCCAGGAATCCGCAGCGGAAGCCAAATCCCAGCGCCACGGAGGTTTCCGGCTCAAAGGAAAGGGATGCGTCGTTGAGCTGCAGCTTTTCCAGAGCGTCGCGCAGGTCGGGGTATTTTGCGCCGTCCAGCGGATAGATGCCCGAGAAGACCATCGGCTGTACCTTGCGGTAACCGGGCAGCGGCCCGGCGGCGGGGCGGGAAGCGGCGGTGACGGTGTCGCCGACAGCGGTGTCCTGTACGGTTTTGATGGAGGCGGCAATATAGCCGACCTGCCCCGCGTACAGTTCACTGCGCGGGACCAGCGTGGTCGCCCCCATGACGCCGCATTCCACCACGTTGAACTCCGCGCCGGTCGCCATCATCCTGATTGCCATGCCGGGCTTTACAACGCCGTCCTTCACGCGTACATACACGATGACGCCGCGGTAGCTGTCATAGTAGCTGTCGAAAATCAGCGCGCGCAGCGGCGCGTCCTCGTCGCCCGCGGGCGGCGGGACGTCCTTTACGATGCGCTCCAGCACCTGATGCACGTTTTCGCCGGTCTTGGCGGAGATGCGGGGCGCGTCCATGCACGGAATCCCGATGACATCCTCCACCTCCTGCGCCACGCGCTCCGGCTCGGCCGCGGGGAGGTCGATCTTATTGATGACCGGCGTTACCTCCAGGTCATGCTCAATCGCCAGATAGGTATTGGCAAGGGTCTGCGCCTCTATGCCCTGAGAAGCGTCCACAATCAGTACGGCGCCTTCACAGGCGGCGAGCGAACGCGAAACCTCATAGTTAAAGTCCACATGTCCCGGCGTGTCGATCAGGTTAAAGTTATAATCCCGGCCGTCGTCGGCGTGATAGGCCAGGGAAACCGCGCGCGCCTTGATGGTGATGCCGCGTTCCCGCTCGATATCCATATTGTCAAGTATCTGGTTTTCCATATCCCGCTTGCTGACGGTTTCGGTCTGCTCAAGGATACGGTCGGCCAGCGTGCTTTTGCCGTGGTCTATATGCGCGATGATGCAAAAATTGCGAATGTTCTCTCTGCGGTCTGCCATTTGATACCTGCCGTTTCCGCCCGCCGGACGGGCTTTTCAGTTGCTTTGTCCAATGCTAAATTATAGCACATCCGGTCCGCATTATGCAACGGGAATCTGTGCGGTGAAAAGACCGGAAGCATCAAAAAAACGCCCTGTTAAGCAGGCGTTTTTTTGATATTTTGTAGATATTGATCATTTAAATACTGATTGTAATACTTAATCCAGTAATACCTGCAGAGGGATACTGCGATTTCCCCATTTAAGAGGGTACGCGGCGTCACGATGCAGGCATATTCTTTTCGCCAGCTTTCCCATTGATTGACGGAATCGAGGGAAAGGTGGTATTCCTGTCCCAACAGCGCGACACGATAATGTAGCGCGTCGGGTTGGGAAAGGGAAAGGGCGGGCACTGTATCGCCGCTTTCGTATTGGGAACTGCTGGAATCGACCAGCAGGAACGCGGCAATCCAGCCGCTGAGGAGCAGGGACAGTAGGAATGCGGAAAAGAAGAGTCGTAAATCATTTTTGGTCATCCTGTATTTTCACCTTGGATTTATCCTATTTGTTATTTTCCGTAAGAAGCTTTGCGAGGGATTTCCCGACCATCCGGGCGGTGTAGACGCTTTCCTCCAGCGTATTGGCGCTGGCGCCGACTTCCAGCAGCAGAGAGCCGGTTGTCTTATCCATATTGTATTTGCGGTAGCAGAAGAAGATCGGGCGGGTGAGCTGCGGATAATCCTGCTCAATGGCGTCCTGCAAAGAGGCCGCAAACCGCAGGTTCTCCCGCCACTTGGGCACATTCATTGTGCCGTCGTCGCTCCCGGTAATAATCATCAGCTGGGCCGCTTTTTTGCCGTCGATCTCTACTACCGGTTTCACAATGAGCTTTTCTTCGCGCTGAATCGCGTCCCTGTGCACATCAAGCGCAATTTTGATGGACGGGTATTGATCGAGGTAGGACTGAATGGTCTTGGCGCTGCGCTCATAAGCGCCGTTATAAGAGGGATAGTCGTGCTGGGTAGTGTCATGCAGGACCCCGATGCCGGCATCCTGCAGTTCTTTGGCCAGGGCGTTCCCCACGGCCACCATGTTTTTCGTATTATCGGTGGAACGCCACGTGTTGCGGATGTCGTAGGTGCTGCTGTCATAGGGTTCAAAGCTTTCGGTTGCGTGGGTGTGGAAAATAAGCACCTGCGGCTCTTTTGTATCCTCAAGCCGGATATTTAAGCCTTGCTTCATGATGGAAACCACTTCACTGTCCGGAACCTGCGTATAATTTCGAAGAAGCCCTTTGCCGTGACCCAGCAGATTCGAGCCACTGCCGGACATGTTTTCCTGAATCAGGGTGCCCCGGTAGGCTTCGGGGACTTCGTGGGTGTTATCCGACGCGGGCGACGGGTCCCGGCTGGTTGCCTTCTGGGGCGTCCGGGGAGGGGCGGAGGAAGATGTGCCCGAAGAAGAAGCGGATGATGTATCCGAATTTTCTTCCTCCGGGAAAGGTTCCACATAAGGGGCAACTTCACTTTCATTGCCGTTATAATAGTCTTTATCCAGCTTGTCTGAAAAACGATTCTCCAAAAGGGATAACGAACCTTCCGGCATACTGATCATAGCTGAAACCAACGCTGCCTTTTCCGTAAAAGCGGACATGTCCACTGAAAATACAGCCGCAAGGGTTAAGCCGACCGGCAGTATCGCGGCAACAGCAAGCAGTATCCATGGCCTTTTGCCTGACTGCTGTTTACGACCGTAATGTTTCAGCATCCCTGTTCCCCCCTAGCCGACAGAACCGTTTCTGTTCATCTTATGAGAGGTTTCGGGAAAATATGACAATACAGCCGGAACAGTTACGAAACCAGATAGGTGATGTCCTCCATGGAAAGCCGGGGCTGAAGCGCGCTGTTGATGGCAAGGGAAAGGTGCCGCGCGCCGCGGGCAATCAGCGCGTCGATGTCACGCGGGGTGACCATAACGGTGCGCGCGCGTTCGGGAATTTTATCCGATTCCGTTTCAAGCAGGTCGGAAACCATGGTCGCGCCGTCCACGACGGTAGGGATTCCAATTGATATGACCGGGACGCCGAGCGTCTGTTTGGAAAGTTCCTTGCGGGAGTTCAGCACACCCGCTCCGGGAGAGATCCCCTGGTCGGAAAGCTGGATGGTCTTTCCAAGACGGTCGAGCGAACGAGCCGCCAGCGCGTCAACCACAAGGACTGCGGCGGGCTTCAGGTCGTGTATCATGCTGAGAATGATTTCACTTGTTTCGATTCCGGTCTGCCCAAGCACGCCGGGGGCGACCGCCGCGACCGGCCGAAGCCCGGTCAGCCCGGTCTGTTTGGCGACCTGAGCGGGGATATGCCGCGTTGCGAAGATCTGCCGTGCCGCCAGCGGGCCAAGGGCGTCGGGCGTAATATCCGAGTTGCCAAGCCCCACTACGAGCACCAGCCCAAGGGACGGAAGCAGCGAGGCAAGCTCATCGGCAAGCAGATGCGTGGCGTCGTCGGCGGGGCTGACAGAAGAGTCGACCACAGGCAGTTCAATGGTAATATACTGCCCCTGTGCCCGCCCGAGCGCGCGTGCGCCCTGTTCACTGGAGATTACAACCCGTGTCAGCCCCACCCCGTTTCGCGTATATTCTTCCACTGTAACCCCGTCCGGGAGGGTATCCCGATATTGTTCGGTCTGTTCCACCACGAGGTCGGTTCTAAGCAGGGACATGAATAACCTCCTAATTAAACGTTAAATTTTTGTGTTCGGTTGTAAATCAGGCGCAACGGGTGTATATTAAACTTACGCGGTCAAAACGGCCGAAGCCGTACCGGCCACAGCAGGTTCTGCCCGCCGGTGCGCTGCCCGGACACGGCTATCCGCAGCCGGCGGATATGCAGTCCTTATGAGCAATTGAAAAGGAATTGAGAATTATGTCAAAAAATAAATTGGGTCTTATCATCCTTTCCGCAGGCATACTTCTATTGTTGGTTGCACTGCTGCTTTTATTCAATACAAATTCAGTCTGGGCGCTGATTACACTGGGCGCATCCATTATAGTGAACACAGCCGGTTTGTCTGTGATTCTTGCGAAGAAAAAGGACGACTGAACCGGCCGGCGGAAAACATATGACAGAAGGAGATCTTTTTTCCATGGATTATCTTCAGCGCACGTGGGCGAAGATTAATTTGGACAGCATCGTCCACAATTATGATGAACTGAAAAAAAAGCTGAGACCGGAATGCAAGACCATGGCGGTCGTCAAGGCGGATGCCTATGGCCATGGCGACGGATATGTTGCGGCCGCGCTTGAGAACGCCGGGGCCGACTGGTTTGCGGTTTCCAACATTAACGAGGCGGTTTCCCTGCGTAAACAGGAGATTACCCGCCCGATTTTGATTCTGGGCTATACGCCGCCGGAAATGGCCGGAATGCTGGCTTCCCAGACGATTTCACAGACCGTCTATTCCCTCGAATATGCCCGGGAGCTGTCCCGCTCGGCGCGGGCGGCCGGTGTCCGCGTGGACTGCCATATCAAGGTGGATACGGGTATGTCACGCATCGGCTTTTTTGCGCAGCACGGGCATGAGGCGCAGGCGGCGGAGGAAATCGCGGCGGCCTGTGCGCTGCCCGGACTGGACTGCACCGGCATTTTCACGCATTTTGCCTGCGCCGATGAGTTCTCGGAAGACAGCCGCGCCTATACGCTGAACCAGTTTGACACGCTGACGCGTACGGTTTCACTGCTGGAACAGCGGGGAATCCGGTTTTCGATCCGCCACTGCTGCAACAGCGCGGCGGCCATGGCCTATCCGCAGATGCATCTGGATATGGTGCGTCTCGGTATTGTGCTTTACGGGCTGAACCCTTCGGAAGAATGCACGGGTATGGCCGACCTTCGCCCGGCCATGTCGCTCTACACCATTGTGACAATGGTGAAGAAGTTGGAGTCCGGCATCAGCATCAGCTACGGCAGACGCTATACCACGCAGGAGGACGGCAAAACAATCGCGTCGATCGCAGTAGGCTATGCGGACGGTTACCGCCGGAATTTTACCAACCGCGGCAGGGTGATTGTGCGCGGAAAGTATGCCCCGATTACGGGAACGGTCTGTATGGACCAGCTGATGATTGACACCAGCGGGATTGAGGGGGTCCGCACCGGTGATACGGTGATCCTGATCGGCGAAAACGGGGAGGCCAAAATTACGCTGGACGATTTCGCCGCCTGCAACGGCACGATTAATTATGAGGAAGCCTGCCTGATCGGAAGGCGCGTCCCGCGCGTCTATTGGAAAGACGGGCGGCAAATCGCGGCGGTGGATTATGTAATTTCCGCATGGAAATAAGCAATTTGCACAAAAACGTTCTTGATAATTGCGCGTTATGCGAATATAATAGTTTCGTTGGCTTTTTATCAGCAGAATAACGATTGTTTTGGAGGCAGTCATTTATGGACAGCAGGGTTCAGCATTTTTTTGAACAGATCAAGGGTGTGAAAATCTGTGTGATCGGAATCGGCGTCAGCCATTCCGATTTGATCAGCCGTCTGGCGGAATACGGCGCGAAGGTTACCGCGTGCGACAAACGTTCCCGGGAAGAGCTCGGAGAGGCGCTCTGCAACAATTTTGAAGCGCAGGGGATTGAACTGCGCCTCGGACCCGGCTATCTCGACAGCATTGACGCCGAGATTGTCCTGCGCACGCCGGGGATGAAATTCTACCAGCCTGTGTTTGACGAACTGCGCCGCAACGGGGTGGCGGTTACCAGCGAGATGGAGCTGTTTTTCGACCTTTGCCCCTGCAAAACCATTGCCGTAACGGGTTCGGACGGCAAGACCACCACCACTACCCTGATTGCTGAAATCTTAAAGGAGGCGGGACGCCGCGTCCATATCGGCGGCAACATCGGCCGCCCCCTGATGCCTTTGATTCGTGACATCCGTGAGAATGATTTTGCGGTTGTGGAGCTTTCCAGCTTCCAGCTGATTTCCATGCGCCAGAGCCCGGATATTGCCGTCATCACCAATATTACACCGAACCATCTCGATATTCATAAGGATATGCAGGAATATGTGGACGCAAAGAAAAACATTTTCCTGCATCAGGGTGCGTTTTCCCGCACCGTGCTTGGCGTTGACAATGAAATTGCCGCATCCTTTGCGGATGAAACGCGCGGGCAGACGTTCTCGTTCTCGGTCAAACACCCGGTACGTACCGGCGCTTATCTGGGGGAAGACGGCATCATTTATCTGTCGGTGAACGGCAAGCCGCAGAAAATCATGCACGCGAGCGAAATGAAACTGCCCGGCATGCATAATGTGGAAAACTATCTGGCGGCAATCTGTGCTGTCTGGGGCTATGCCGACGCGGAGGCGATCTATAACGTCGCTGTGGAATTCGCAGGCGTTGAGCACCGCATCGAACTGGTGCGCGAGAGGAACGGCGTGAAATGGTATAACGATTCCATCGCCACCACCCCGACCCGCACGATCGCGGGGCTGGACAGCTTTGAGCAGAAATTGATTCTGATTGCCGGCGGCTATGATAAAAAGATTCCGTTTGAGCCGCTGGCCCCCAAACTGATGGAAAAGGTAAAGGCCCTGATTTTGACAGGGACGACCGCGGATAAAATCGAACAGGCGGTCAAATCTTATAGCGGGTATGACGCGTCCCAGCTGAAAATCCTGCGCGCGAAGGATCTGCCCGACGCGGTGCGGCTTGCCGACGGACAGGCGCAAGACGGGGATATCGTATCGCTTTCTCCGGCCTGTGCCAGTTTCGACGCTTATCCAAATTTTGAATCCCGCGGGCAGCACTTCAAGGAGCTTGTCAGGGCGCTATCATGAAAGCGGGGCGGCATTTTGTGCCGCCCTTTACCGTTTAGGAGGCGAAATATTATGACGACCAGGGAACTGCTCTTTACCCTCTGCGAAGCGACCGGCGTTTCAGGACTGGAAACCGGCGCGGTTGCCGAGGCGGAGAAGCTGCTGTCCGATTTGGGGCAATGCGAGGTCACCGCGCTGGGGTCGCTCGTCTGCCGGATGAAGACACAGCCGGAAAAGCCGCATCTCATGCTGACGGCGCATATTGACGCGATCGGGCTGATCGTTTCTTATATTGAGGGTAGCGGGTTTCTGCGCGTTTCCAACTGCGGCGGCATCGACCGCTCCCTGCTGCTGGCGTCCCATGTGGTGGTGCACAGCGACAGCGGTGATTACGACGGGGTGGTGTGCAGCATCCCGCCGCACCTGAACCCGGACGATTCCGTGATCCCCAAGGTGGAGGATATCTATATTGACGTTGGATTTGACGGGGAAACCGCCTGCAAAAAGATTGCGCTCGGCGACCGGGTTACTTTTTACGGGCAGTTCCAGGAACTGCTGAACGGGCGTGTCAGCGCGAGGACGCTGGACGACCGGGCAGGGTGCGCGGCGGTTATCCTTGCGGCGCGCAAGCTTGCGGACTGCAACCTGAACTGTTCACTCTCCGTCGTCCTGGCAGCGATGGAGGAAGTCGGCAGTCAGGGTGCCAAAACGGCGGCGAACCTGCTTTCACCCACCCATGCCATTGCGGTGGATGTTTCTTTCGGCCACACGCCCGACGCGCCCCGCCAGAAGTGCGGTGTTTTGGGCAAAGGCCCGATGATCGGTATTTCTCCGATTCTGGATAACGGCGTGACCGCGAAACTCAGGGAAACCGCGGAACAGGGGAAGATCCCCTATCAGCTTGAAATTATGGGAGGAAACACCGGGACCGACGCGGATGTGGTCGCGTCTTCGGGCGCGGGTGTGCGCTGCGGCCTTGTTTCGATTCCCCAGCGGTATATGCATACCCCGATTGAAGTGGTGGAGATTGCCGACGTGGAAGCGGCGGCAAACCTGATTGCCGCCTATGTCCGGGACGAGTTTGGAGGTGCGTGCTGATGCTTTTGGATACGATCAGACAGCTGAGCGAGATCCCGGGGGTTTCCGGCTGCGAGGAACAGGTGCGGTACGCAATCCTGCACCTGATTGAGGGGCATTGTATCTACAAGGTGGACGCGCTCGGCAATATCCTCGCGTTTAAAAAGGGGAAACGGGAGCCGAACCATAAGCTGCTGCTTTCCGCCCATATGGATGAAGTCGGGCTGATTATTACCTACGCCGAGGAGGACGGTTTGCTGCGGTTTTCCCCTGTCGGGGGGATCGACAAGCGCGTGATTGTCGGCAGGTCGGTCCAGATCGGCAAGGTGTACGGAGTCATCGGCATGAAAGCGCTGCATATGCGTTCGACGGAAGAAAAGGACAAAGTGGTCGAATCCGACAAGCTGACGATTGACATCGGGGCGAACAGCCGCGAAGAAGCGCTCGCGGCGGTATCACTGGGCGACCGCGCGGTATTTACTTCCCAGTTTGCCCCGTTTGGGGACGGGTTCCTCCGCGGGCGCGCGCTGGACGACCGGGCGGGCTGCGCGCTGCTGGTGGAACTGATTGCAAGCGAACTGGAATATGATACCCACTTCGCGTTTACCGTGCAGGAGGAGACCGGAACAACGGGAGCGAAGACCGCGGCCGCGCAGGTGGAACCGGAAATCGCGATCGCGGTGGAAACCACGACGGCGGGCGACATTCCCGGCACGGACCCTTCCAAAACAGTCTGCAGTCTGAAAAAAGGGCCGGTGCTTTCGTTTATGGACAGGGGCACGATTTACGACCCGACGCTGTATCAGAAGGCGCTTGCCGTGGCGAAGGAACAGGGAATCCCCTGCCAGATTAAGGCGGGCGTCTTTGGCGGAAACGAGGCGCGCTCGGTACAGGTAGCGGGGAACGGCGCGCGGGTACTGGCGGTGTCGCTACCCTGCCGGTATCTGCATACCCCGTCCTGTGTGCTGCATGAATCGGATATCCGGGAGACTGCCCGTCTGCTGCCCGCGCTGATCAGCGCTTTTGGGGAATGATCCGGTTTGTTTCCCCGGAACTGGAAGCGCGGCTTCTGGATTATTGCAATACAGACGATGTATTTTCTGTAAAAATATACGCACAGTATCAAACTTATGGCGCACAGAGCGGAATGATTCATTTTTGGATGCTGTTCAGCGGCGATACGCCGACAGGCGCAGTGTCAGGATGCGGCGACTATTTCACGCTGGCGGCAAAGACCGTATCGGATACGGGCGAACTGGCGGCGTTTCTGCGGGCATCCGGCTGCCGCGCTGTTGAGGCAAAACGGGCGTTGCTGGAAGGTCTCGGAACGGTTATACATTCCGGGCTGATTCTGCGTGCGGACCAGCCGCCCGGGCAAGCCGAAGGCACAAAGCGGGCGGAAAAGCTGGCCGCTGTCTGGGAACTGCTGTGCGAAGCCGACCCGGAATTTGCGGCGGGAACGCGCTATGACGCGTGGCTGACGGAAGTTTCCCATAAAATCCGGCATGGCCTCGCGGAATGTTATACACTAAAAGTTGATAATAAAGTTGTGTCAACATCCAGTATATTATTTCGGAATCAGCAAACGGCAGTGATCGCTGCCGTCGCCACACATCCCGCCTTCCGGGGGCGCGGGATGGGACGGCGTGTGGTCAATCGGGCGGCAGCTTCCGCATTTGTACAGGGGCTGAACCCGCAGGTGCTGATCAAAGATCCCGGACTGGCCGCGTTTTATGCTGCCTGCGGATTCAGGCCGGCAGGCGAATGGGGGCAGGCGGCGCTCTGAAAGCCGCAGGATTTCGATTTTTGAGGAGATTACGTATGCTCGAACAATTTTTCCGGATTGACCCTTACATACTGACCCTTGCGCGGGAAGCCGAGGAGACCTGCGCGGGGGCTTTTGCGCGCATTGACCGCAATGCGGAATATAACTCCGCAAAGGTGCTTTCCGCGTTTATTCAAAACGGCGTCAGCGAAAGCCATTTTTCCGGTTCCACCGGTTACGGCTACGGCGACCGCGGACGCGAGGTGCTGGACGCCGTTCTTGCGCAGATTTTCGGCACAGAGGACGCGTTGATCCGCCACAATTTCGTATCAGGTACCCACGCCATTACGACCGCGCTGTTTGGCGTGCTGCGCCCGGGCGACCGGATTGTTTCGCTCACCGGTCTGCCCTATGACACCCTTCAGCCGGTGCTTGGGATTGTGGAAGGCGGGAGCGGCTCGCTGAAAGAATTCGGTGTCCGCTATGAACAGCTCGACCTCTTGCCGGACGGAACGCCCGACTTTGACCGCGTCGGCGAAGCGGTGAGGGGCGTAAAAGTTGCTTACATGCAGCGTTCGCGGGGCTATTCCCTGCGGGAATCGCTCTCCGTTTCCCAAATTGAAAAGATCATCGGGCTGGTGCGCGCGGCCAATCCGCAGGCCGTTGTTATCGTCGATAACTGCTACGGCGAGTTTGTGGAACAGCGGGAGCCGACACAGGCAGGCGCCGATCTGGTTATCGGTTCCCTGATTAAAAATCCGGGCGGCGGAATCGCCAGGACCGGCGGCTATATTGCGGGGCGCGCCAGCCTGATTGAACAGTGCGCCTGCCGCCTGACAGCGCCGGGCGTCGGCAAGGAGGTCGGCTGCACGCTCGGCCAGCTGCGCGGAATGTTCATGGGGCTCTTCTTCGCGCCCACCGTGGTGGCCGCCGCGCTGAAGACCGCCGTCTTCTC
>JAEXAZ010000007.1 GCA_023394255.1 Bacillota bacterium
AGTCATATCCCATCAGTGTTTCTCCGGCCAGGGGGATGCGGTCGGCCGTCATAACCAGAGCCTTCGCGTAACTGCCTATGATGCAGACATTCATGATGCGTCCTCCTTCTGTTTAGTATGCGTTGGGATCGCCAACCAAACCGTCTACAATTGCCGGGCCGCTGCTGGTACCCACCAGTTCCGCGCCTGCTTCAAACATCGCCTTCATAATCTGCAGGCTGTTTACTTTGCCGGAAACCTTTACACGGCAGGGCGCATGAATATTATTCTTGAGGATGCGCACATCTTCCACCTTTGCAGCGCAGCCGCCGACACCCCATCCGCTGGACTGTTTGACCCAGTCGATACCGGCTTCACAAGCCAGCTGCGCGGCGCGCACCTTTTGCTCTTCATTTAAAAAGCCAAACTCCAGCATCGACTTGACCACAACGCCGTTGGCATGGCTGATCCCGACGATCTGCTTCATTTCCTCAAAATAGGCTTTTTCTTCGCCGCCAATCAGCAGACCGGGGTTGGGCGGAAAGTCAAACTGATCCACACCCTCTTTGATCATTTCCTTCAAAGCTGCCAGCTTCATTGCCAGGGTATCGTTTGCCATCGGGAAATTCAGAGTGCTCGCCACCTCAATGCCGGTTCCTTTGAGCATATCCTTGGCCAAAGAGATAAAGCAGGGAGCGATCATTGCCGCTTGGAATCCATATTCAGCGCAGGTTTTTAAATGCTTTATTGCGCCCTCGCGCGTCAGGTTGGGGTTGACGTTGGTGTATTGAATTGCCTTGGCTACCTGTTTCCTGTCGTTAAAATCGATCATCTTATCCCCTCCGTTTAATGTTTCATGAAACGATTCATTTCTTTGAATTTATCATATCACGCCATTGGGAAAGATGCAATCTTTTTTAACAGATTTGTTTAATATTCTAAAAGTTCTTCTGCTAATTTATTGATATTCTCCAAAACCGTATTGGCATCGCATTCATTCCCTGCCGCACGGCCCAGCTGCGTACCGATCACCGCGTCATACAGCCTCAAATTAATATCGAATACTGCGTACCCATCCAGCAGGCCGCGGGTGCGGCTTAAAGAATAACTTTCCAACACCTTTGATTTCCAAGGGTACAGGCTGTCCATCTCCGTATTGAGATAAAAGGACTTGCGGCTGGAGATTCCCGACAGCACCGCGAACGGGTTTGCAATTTGCTTTCCGCATGCCCACTTTATGAACTCAAGCGCGGCAGCCTGATTCCGGGAATCACTGAATATTCCCAGCCCCCATCCTCCCAACACTGAACACCGCCCGGGGATGATGCCGCTGCCCACGTTCCCCGCGACACAGCTCTGCATGGAATCGTTAAGCCCGAACGCATAGGAATCATATAGCGTTACCATTGCCACTTTCCCTTGTTTAAAAGTATTCGCAATGTCCTCCCACGTATTGCAGTCGGGGGCGCTGTAGGCGAAGCTTTCCAAATAGCTTTGCAGGGCAATACGGCCAGCCTCTGTTTGCGCCTGTACCCGGTTATCGGTAATCAGGCTTCCGCCAACCGCCCAAAGCCGGTTTAAATATTCAATGCTGTTGTACAAATTTCCGCCGCGAATCAATGCGGTGCCATATTCAACCGGCGATCGTTCATTGAACGCTTTCGTAAAAAATCTGGCAACATCGTTAAATTCGTTCCATGTTTCGGGGACTCTGAGCTGGTAACCAAACGCGCGCTGAAACTGCATACAAAGGCCCTGATCCCCGAACAAATCATTCTGGAAAAACAAAAGCTGCGTGCCGGTTAAAAACGGAAGGCCATACAGGCTGCCGTCCTTTCCCACATATGCTTCCAAAATATTATCAATAAAGTCGGCGCAATACGCCTGATCTTCCCGCAGGGTGTCGAGATTTTGTAAAATCCCGGGGCCGGCCAGCATGTCCCTCCAGATAATATCATACATAATCACGTCAATATTTTGCGCCCGAAGCTGTTCGGGGTGCTGCACAAGCTGTGTCAATTGGCTGTAGTCCAACCGGACGAACTCCAATGGAATTCCGCTTTGTTCGGTAAAGCTCTTGCTCAGCATCACCAAAACATCTGCCGTTTGTGCCTTTAACAGCGCGACGCGCAGCGGGGTCGCATTGCAGGGCCTTACCCCGCGCTTCTCTGAAGAGGGCTGCAATACCCGAAAGCCGGCGCGCAGCGTTTGCAGGCTGGTCTGCTGCCCGCCCCTGCGGCGGCGCAGATTATTTAAAATACGGTCTGCCGCGAGGCAGCCGATTTCATAATTTGAAACCTCGATCAGCGCATCAAAGTTGCCCTCGTCCTCAATCCAGTTTTCCGTTTTCATACATATCAGATGTTCCGGTGCTCCCAGGCCAAACGTCTGGGCTGCTTTCTGCGCGCCCTTTGCCAGCATAAACCCGCCCAATACCAGAGCCTGTACCGGCGAATGCGCGCTTAACAGCTCAAAAGCCGCCTTAAACCCGCTTTCCATATTCCTGTCGCCCACAAGATAAGGGATTGCCTCTATGCCATCTATAGATGCCAGCTGTTTCAGCTCAGACTGCGGAACCGTTGCCTTTTCCAGTATTACGCCGATCCGGTCAAAACCCTGGGTACGGCACCACGCAAAACACTGGCGGAACGCATCGCTGTAATCCACCTGTATGGCGTCCATCTTGCTTTCCAAATGCAGCGACTTGTCCAAAAACACAACCGGCACATTGCTGGACTCAATTCGGTACAGCCATTTTTTTCGGCTGACGGAGGTGCCCACAATGATCCCGTCAACGCCAAGCTGTAAAAAATATTCAATATGCTTTTTTTCCAGGATTGCGTTGTTATCGGTTGTCTTGATCACAATACTGTATCCGTACTGGCGCAGGCGCTTTTCAATTGCCGCCAAAATCGTCCTCAGCCCATATTCTTCAATACTGCTTATCACGATACCAATCAGGTATGTTTGCGTGCTTTTCAGGCTTCTTGCCTTTGCGTCCGGCACAAAATCCAGTTCCTTAATTGCTTTTTCCACACGTTCTATTAAATCGGGGTTGTTGGTTTTTCCGTTGATCACATTGCTTACGGTTCCCAGCGAAACCCCCGCCGCTGCAGCAACATCCTTAATGGTAGCCATAAATATCTTCCTTTCATGAAACCTTTCACCATTATATCATAATGACGGCCAGTCTGTATATCAGCACTATAAGAATTTGAAAAAAGAGCTTACGGGTTTGCTTCCACTTCTTCCGCTCCTGCGTGTTTTCCCTCTCGGGCTGTCGGGTTTTACATAACAGCCTTCAATTTAATTTATAAATTATTTTTTCCATAATTTATAAAATTTTTCACTTAGCCGACACAACAGGATTGTATACTCTCTCCAGATTGATCAAATCGGAGATGAAAGATGTGACAAAAAAACTATTCGCCATTCTTTTGGCTGCGGCAATGCTCGGCGGATGTGCGCAGGCAGCCGCTGTTGACGTTTCTTCCTCAGAGGGTTCGGCTGCAAGTATTGAGGAAAGTTCCCAACCCGATCAAGAGAACGCCGGTGGCAGAAAACTTGCTGATATGGTTTTTGGAAAAGTTACCGGAATAGACGGAAATACGATTACCCTGCTGACCATGAGAGGCGGTCCGGGTCAGAGGCCGGACAGAAACGCCGGTCCGCAAAATCGGCGGCGCAGTCCGTCAGACGCGTCGGAACCGGCAGACAGCCAGAGTTCGGAAGCCGAAAGCTCGGCGACCGCTCAAATAAAGGAAACGCCGAATAACAGACCGGGCGGAGGAAAACCGCCTGTAAGAGGCGCCCGGAAGGAGTTCCCCGGCGAGGAAAAATCCATCACCGTCACCGACGGATGCAGGATTCTGATTGAAAAGGAAGGAAAATCTTCCGAAGGCAGTTTATCCGATATTAAAGCGGATGATATCATCAGTGTGGAATTTGCGGAAGACGGAGAAACACCCGCGGTAATCACCGTGAGAACCGGCGGCTTCCGAAAGCAGGGCGGCCGTCCGAACGATACGGACAATGCGGCAACCCAATCAGCAGACAGCTCCTCTAATAATTTATCATAAGAAAAACCTCCGCAGGGCGAAACCTTGCGGAGGTTTTTCTGTCAGGCTTCCAAAGGCTTATCAGCTGCCCGTTTTCTCCTGTCGAAAAGAAACATGGGAATTTCGTAAGCAAGCATCAGGCTCCAGCCGATCAGGCAGGCGGACGCGATTCCCGCAATGCCGCTCATGGGCGCAAGGATGTGGGAAAACACCACTCTTGTGCCGATCTGCAGCAGCGAACTAATCAGCGTAACCGTCATCATGCCCATCCCGCGGAAGTACCCCTGCAGGGCATTCGTCCAGCCGGGCATAATATAGTAAAACGCCATGCTGCGCAGATAAAGCGCGCCCAGGGCAACCGCTTCTTCCCCGCCGTGCGGCAGGAACAGGTTCATGACAGCCTCCGCCCCGAAAAACACCGGCGCGCAAAGCAGAGCCCAGTAAAAGGTTGACATCCCGTTGCCATAGAGAAACCCTTTCCAAATACGCTTTGTGCTGTTAGCGCCTTTGTTCTGCGCAAAATAGGTGGTCAATGCACTTCCGATGCTCTGCATCGGCGTGATGGCAAGATCATCCACGCGGGACACCGCATTAAACGCGGCAATACTGTCGACTCCGAGCGGGTTTACCGCGCCCTGCACAAATACCCGGCCCAAATAGACACAGGTCTGCTGCATAGCCGTTACCCAGCTATACTCAATGGTCGTTTTCAGCAGCCCTTTGTCCAGCACAAGCTCTTCTCTTGAAATATGGAGCAGTGGAATCGAACGGTTGAAATAAACAAGGCATAAGATACTTGAAACAGCCTGAGAGAGCACCGTTGCAACGGCGGCCCCCGATACACCCACCCCGAGAACAACCACAAACAGGATATCGAGCACAATATTGAGCAGGCTGGACACAATTAAGAAGAGCAGCGGAGTTCTGCTGTCGCCAATGCTGCGCAGGGTATTGGAAAAAAAGTTATACAGATACGTAAAAATCATGCCCAGAAACACAATTTTAAGATAGGAAACCGAAGTGCCAAGAATTTCTTCGGGCGTGTCAATCAGCTTCAGAATCGGCTTTGCAAGCAAAAACGAAAGTACCGTCATAAAAGCCGTAAAAAGGATTCCCGCAAACAGAGTCGTGCTGATTTCCCGCTTCAATTTTTCCAGTTCCTGCGCGCCGAAATATTGGCTCATCAACACCGACGCGCCCATGCAGATACCGCCGATAAAAAAAATAGCGACATTCATGATTGGATTTGCCGCGCCTACCGCGGCAATTGCATCAGTACCCAGATAACGCCCCACAATAATACTGTCGACCGTGTTGTAGGTAAGCTGAAACAGATTCCCCAAAATCATTGGAATAGAAAATCCAATCAAATGCTTTGCAATGTTTCCCTCTGTCATATTGTGTGCCGCCATTTTATCCGCCCCTTACCAGTCTAAAAGCCGCTTAAATCGAGCAGGCGGTCCGCAGCTTTTTTCGTTTACTTTATTTTTACAATATAACTCATTATAGTGCGCAAAAAGACAATTTGCAATTCCACACTCAAAATTCTGCTAATTTTGCTATATATTTTTTGTGCAGTCTGTCTTTCCTGCGATTGCATTGCAGAATTTTTTTAAACCGGAATTGCTTGTAATACATATCACAGTTCGGTATAATAAAGAAAACGCAGCCTGCGGAGGAACCGTTGATGAATATTGAAGATTATCAAAAAAAGCCTCTGACTGAAAAAATCAGTGATGAAATCATCCAATACATCTCCGACCACAATTTAGAAGTAGGCGACCGGATTCCGAGCGAATACGAGCTCGCCTCCATGCTTCAGGTCGGGCGCGGAACCGTGCGGGAGGCAATCCGCATGCTGATCTCCCGCAACATCCTGGTTATTCGCCGCGGCGCGGGCACTTATATTGTCAACAAATACGGAACGGCGGACGATCCCCTCGGCTTGGCTTTTATGAAGGACAAGCATAAGCTCGGGCTTGATCTGCTGGCAATCCGTTTCATGATCGAACCCGAAATTGCCGCGCTGGCCGCTCAAAACGCAACCCCGGAAGAGGTTGCCGAACTGGAAGCATTGGCTGCCATGATGGAGTCCCTGATTCTCGAACACAAAAACCATGTATATAAGGACATTGAATTTCATACAAAATTAGCACTTTGCAGCAAGAATTCCGTTGTTTCGAGTCTGATTCCGATTATTTCCGCCTCCGTGGAATTATTTGTGGACCTTACCCACCGGAAACTCCTCGAAGAAACCATTGCCACTCACCGTGAAGTGGTGCAGGCTGTCAAAACGCACAACAGCATCGCCGCCCATGACGCGATGCTGCTGCATCTGGTCTATAACCGCAGAGATATTCAGGAAATGAATTTTGA
>JAEXAZ010000016.1 GCA_023394255.1 Bacillota bacterium
GCCCTGAAGACCCGGATGGCCCCGAAGACCCAGACGGTCCCGAAGATCCAGATGGCCCTGAAGATCCGGATGGCCCGGATAACCCCGACGAAGTTACCGATCCCGACAACACCGCTGACCCGGATAACACGGTTGATCCGGACAACACTGCGGACACTGAAAATACAGAAAATCAGACGGGAGATGGTACGGAATTATGAGCCCGGTCGATTTTAACCGTTTTTCAGTTCCAATCATAACCGGGACGCCCCGGCCTGCAGTTGGAAATCAGGGACAGCAGCAAAATACGGTATCCGGCGCAAACTCGTTTCAGGAAATTTTTCAGCGGGAGCTGGATACAAACAAAGAAGTTGCTTTTTCCAAGCATGCCGCACAGCGGGTGGCGCAAAGGCAGGTCGATCTGTCGGAAGACAGCATTGAGCGTCTGAATCAGGGTGTCCAGCTTGCGAAGGAAAAAGGGCTGAATGACACATTGATATTGGTGGACAAAACCGCTTTCATTGTAAACGTTAAAAACAATATGGTGGTAACCACTGTCAGCAGCGGAGAATCCGTGGGAAATGTTTTTACAAATATTGACGGAACTGTTATTATATAGCCGGACCTTTTCAGGAAGCTATTTCCGGGTTTCGAACGACGGAGAAACCCGGGCGGTTCCATAAGAAAGGATTGATTCCATGGTTAGATCACTTTATGCGGGCGTAACGGGCATGAAAGCCCATCAGATCAGAATGGACGTGATTGGCAACAATATTGCCAACGTCAACACCTATGGCTTTAAGAGCTCCCGCGCGACTTTCCGCGACGTATACTATCAGTCGCTGAGGGGCGCTGCCGCAGGCTCCAACAACAAGGGCGGTTTAAACCCCTCCGAGGTCGGCTATGGTTCTACGATCGGAAGCATTGATGTCCTCCAGACACAGTCGACGATGTCCACGACCGGCAATCCGCTGGATATTGCCATTACCGGCGAAGGCTTCCTGCAGGTTCAGGATGCGGACGGTAATATTTTCTACACCAAAGCAGGTATGCTGGACATTGATTCCAACGGTAATCTGATTGATTCCAACGGTAACTTTGTTTTGGGAACCAGCGGGAATCCGGTTGGCAAAGCTGCCGGCAGCAGCAAAATTACATTTAATATCCCGTCGGTAGACCCGACGGCAGGAAGCGCGACCAATACCATCAACGGCATCAAGTATACCGTTAAATCGACCAACCAGACGAGGGATGCGAACGTGACGCTTTCGCTTATGTCCGCTTCCCTGCCCCTTAATCAGAAAGCCAAAGCAACGGTAAGCAGCACCGGCATCAGCGTTACAATCAATAAAGACGAGACATTCGCGAATCTGGGCGAGCTGCAGAGCGCTGTCAACGCGGCGATTAAAGAGGCAAACGGCGGTGTGGCGCATCCGGCAGGCGACTTTATCTTCCAAATGGACCCCGCCGATTCCTTCGTGGATTTAACCGGCGCGCAGATCACCAGCTCCGATACTTCGAATACGCCGGGTACGGTTCCGGTTCCGACCGAGCTGGAAAACCTCTTTGAGGTCGTTGGCACAGGAGATTCTTTCTCCGGCACCGGCCCGGCTACATGGTCGATTGAAGATACGACAACTGCTTCTCCAATTGATGAGAACACAGTCCATACTTATCATCTTAAGGTCGAGATCAACGGGGAAACATATGAGTCCGACCTGACTTCCGACCAGATGAAATCTTCCGGACAGATCATGCTGGGGAGCAACGGCGATACGATTACGGTAGGATATCCGAGCGAATCTTCGATGCTTGCGGGACTTGCCACAAATGCGGTGGATCCGGTTACCGGAGAACTTCCCACCGATGTACAGTATACGTTTGACCCGATCCCCGCAACCACGGAGTTGGCGACGGCAACCGAACCTTCCAAGAATTTGGGGCTCGGCAGCCAGCCGTTCAAACTGGAAAACGGAACGGAGGGCGGCGCGCAGACGGTAAAGGATCTGACTGGTATCTCTATCGGTGCGGACGGCGTCGTGCGTGCCACACATCCCAATATTGACGGAGCTCTGGAAATCGGCCGGATTGATCTTGTCACGTTTGATAACCCGCAGGGCCTGTCGCAGGTTGGCAATACCTATTTTGCGGCGACCGCAAACTCCGGCGACCCCAACCCCGTGAAGCCGGGCGAGGAAGGTTCGGGGGCGATTGCGTCAAGCGCGCTCGAAATGTCCAATGTCGACCTGTCACAGGAATTTGCCGATATGATCACTACCCAGAGAGGGTTCCAGGCAAATTCGCGGCTGATCACTGTTTCGGACACCATGCTCGAAGAGCTGATCAATCTGAAACGTTAACCAAATTACAAAAGCAGTCCGTGGCGGCGACCGGAGAGGGTCGCTGCCATAGGCAATCAGGAACCACGGTTCCTGATTGCCTATGGCAGAATGAAAAGGATTGGATGGAGGCAGCTATGATTGTTTTATCGAAGTTAAACGGGGCGGAATTTGTTTTGAACTGTGAGCTGATTGAGACCATTTATGAAAATCCCGACACCACAATCCACTTAACTGATGGGCGCATTTATATTGTGAAGGAAACTATGGAAGAGGTTGTTCAGAAGTCTATTACATATAAGCGGGAGATTTACAGGGATCTGCTGAACTGCAATTTCTGACATTTATTAAACGGGTGAGCTCGTAAAACAAAGGGTGGCAATAGTTATGGACTTTATGTCAATTTTGGGTTGGGTATCAGGTGCGGCATTGGTCGTATTCGGCATCATTATGCAGATGCCTGATGCAGAAAAGGGAATAGAGTTTGGACTAAACTGGATCGGCCTGGCGGATTTTTTTGACGTAAGCAGTATCATCATTGTTGTTGGCGGAACGTTTGCCGCTTTGATGGTGTCCTATCCGTTAAAGTATTTCACAAAGATATTCAAGCATCTGAAAATCATCCTCTTTCCGACCAAATACAATCCGCACGAATATATTGCGCAAATCGTGGAGTTTGCCAAGGAAGCGAGGATCAACGGCCTGCTGGCTTTGGAAGATAAGC
>JAEXAZ010000022.1 GCA_023394255.1 Bacillota bacterium
AAAAGAATTGAGAAAAAGACATGGAATATCAAATTATCAAACCTCTGCAATAACATATGAGGAATGGATAATATTATTTAAGTGTTTTTTACAGTATGTCAGTGACGAAAAGAAATCGCAAGTGACAGGCTCATACAGACAATATCTTTTACAAGAATCCAAACTAAAAAAACAATTTAGAAGCAGAGAATAGGACAACTACTATTGTGTGGGTAATTAAGATCTTTCTATCGGAATATGATTTTTCAGGAAAAACGGTTATCGCTTTTGTGAGATAGAGTTATCTGAAACTTAAATAGTAAAAAAAGGAAATACATTCAAAAGTAAATAGAGCCAAGGGCAAACCCATCAAAAGGTGGGGACGCAAAGCCATAGGGTCTAAGGTGTATTACTGCACTATGATAGCCTGGTTGCCAAAAACCATGCGGAGCCTGCCCTCATTTCAGAGGGCGGGCTCTAATTATATCTGTCGGTTTTTGACGGATAAACAGGATATCGGGATACCGGCTTTCGCCTTGCTCCGGCGAGAGGGGTATCCTATGAAATTTTATACTTATAAGAGGTGGAAATAGGGCAGACAGAGCTTGTACATATTACCCGCCACCTAAACAATTTCATATTATAATTTTGAAAAAGTCAGCATTTCGCCATGGGCGCAGTGCTGACTTTTTTCTTTCGACAAGAAAACCTACACACCGACTTAATTTTACAATATTAGGTAAAATATGGTGTGCTTCTAATGCAAACAGGTTAATTCCACGCTGCCGTTCCCCTCCGTTTCTGACATTTTGATTCACCATCAAAATTTCAGAAAATGGAGGACAAGCCATATGGCAGAAAAGAAAGAGTATCGAATCAAGGTGCAGGGACAGCTTGTTCCCGTCACCGAAGAAGTCTATGTTACCTATCACCGCATGAAGCGCCGGGAAACCTATCTGGAGGAAAGAGATACCGCAAACGGCGTTTTTCATTACAGTGCCATGGATACGGGCGAAACCACAGGCGAGGATGGGATTCCAGACCTTACTTCTCCACGCGTAGAGGATTTGGTTGTGGACAAGCTCATAGCGGAAAAGCTCCAACAATGCCTTGCCCAACTTTCCAAGGAAGAACAGGAACTGATTTACGCCCTGTTTTTCAGGGGAATCAGTGAGCGCCAGTGGAGCTCAGAAACGGGTCTTCACTATATGACCATCCATGATCGTAAGATCAAAATTCTTGGCAAACTAAAAAAAATGATAGAAAAGTAAAATTTTTTCCGTGCAACCCCCTCACGAAATCGGCTTAGTAGTGAGGGGGTTTTTATTCACCCTCATGGCTCTTTGAAAATTTCATATCCGACGACCTGAATACGTTAGCTGACGGACCCCAAAAGGGAAAGCGACCCCGGAGGATGCGCCAAGACCACCTGTAGGACGGCGATGAGAACATGAAATCAACCATATTAATTTTATTCTGTTTATGGTTTCTCATTTTCCAGCCTATCAAAGACGGCCAAATAAGGTGCAGAGCGGTACCCATCCGTCCGAAAAGCAGGCTGTGGCAGCCTGCTTCGCAATGACCCCGTCAGCCTATATTGATACTTCTGTCCAGTCACAGCCCCCCTGAACGGGGGATCACGCAATGAGGGCAGCCAGCGGAGATCCCGGTGGAGGTGAGATTCCTATGATGCGGTATACCATGCTTGCATGGCATTAGCCAGCCGCAGTTCAGGCCGTCGCCTTTGTTGTGCAAAGCACCATGCTCTGCACAGAGTGCTTGGGGAGTAGTGTCGAATTAAGCACAGCGAGAAAAATCTTAATGTCAGAAGCCATGAGAACCTCACGCCATCAGGGATAGGCGGTCCCATATTGCGAAGCAACAAGGTTCTCTCAGCCGTCAAAATCTTTGATTTTGCAAACGGCGTGAGGTTCTTATTTTTGTGACATTAAGAAAAACCAAAGGAATTACAAACCAAGGAGGTGCAAAATTTGAACACGATAAAGAAAGGCATCAGCCGCGGCGATATTTTTTATGCCGACTTAAGCCCCGTTGTGGGCTGTGAGCAAGGGGGCATCCGTCCCGTACTTATCCTGCAAAACGACATCGGCAACCGCTACAGCCCTACCACCATCGTCTGTGCCATCACCGGCAAACCGAAAAAGCCTTTGCCCACCCATTCAGCCATTGCCGGAGTAGGCAGACTGTCCATAGAATCCTTTGCCCTTTTAGAACAGATACGTACCATTGATAGGGCTCGGCTCAGAGAAAAGGTTGGAAATCTTTCCGACCATGACATGAAGAAAATAAATCAGGCACTTTCTATCAGCGTCGGACTTAGTCCGGCATTTTTTTCATGAAGGGAGAATTTTTATGAGCAACAAAACAATGATGTTTGAAAAATACCCTGATGTAGTCGAGGTAAATCAATTGCGAGAAATGCTTGGCGGTATCAGCCGGAAGCTGGCTTATAAACTGCTTTCGGAAAAAGAGACACATAGTGTTCGCGTTGGACGAACCTATAAGATTCCCAAAGTGTGCATTATGGAATATTTGCTGGGCGAAGAAATGTGCCACATCAAGATTTTTTGATGTGGTTTTTGCTTACTATTGGACATGAACCGTAGAAAAATCCGTTGGATTGCTTCCGCGTAAAACAGTAGCTATCCCATGCTTTCTGTGGTATTGTGGTGTTGTCAATGGTAGGCAAATACGCTGTTATTTCAAAGGAGGGTAACAATGATAGCAGGCTGTCTACAGCAAAAAAACAATACTTACTATGCCGTTCTATACATCAAGGTGGACGGCAAAAGAAAAACCAAATGGGTTCCTACCGGACTTCCGGTGGAAGGAACCAGTGACAGAAAAGCAAAAAAAGCCTTTGACCAGATCCGGTTGGAATACGAACAGGAGCAGGAAGAAAAAGAGCGTCGGGATGCCGAGGAACGAGCCAGAGAACTAATTGAGGGCAAACGGAATCCCCAAGCAGAGGTACTGTTTACCGACTACCTTCAGAAATGGCTGATACAGGCAAAGCCCACGATAGCCAAAACAACATTTAAGGGCTATCAAACGATGCTGGACGGACGGATCAGCCGGTACTTTACTGAACTGAACATTACCTTGGCGGAGGTTACTCCACAGCACATCCAGGACTTTCATCAATCAATCTTTGATGAAGGACACACACCCAATACAGTAATTCATTATCACGCTGTCCTTCGCAGAGCATTGCAGAATGCTGTAAAAAAAGGAATCATAGGTAGCAACCCTGCTGACCGGGTAGACCGACCCAAAAAGAATGTATATCAGGCTCAGTTTTATTCCGCAGAGGAAATGATGGCTCTGTTTGATGCGGTATCAGATGATCCATTGGAGATTTGTGTGAAGTTGGCAGCTTACTATGGCTTGCGCCGAAGCGAAGTCTTGGGATTAAAGTGGGATGCGATTAACCTTGAGCAAAAGACTATCTCCATTAAGCACAAGGTGATTGAGGACACGGTAGACGGCAAATCCATAGCGGTCGGTGAGGATGTACTGAAAACCAAATCCAGCTTCCGCACCCTTCCGTTACTGCCATCGGTGGAAAAGCTACTGCTTGCAGAAAAAGAAAAGCAGGAAAAGTACCGAAAGTTATTCAAGCGCTCTTACTGCCGAGATTATCTCGACTACATCTGCCTCGACCAAACAGGGAAGCTCATGCGCCCTAATTATGTGACGGATCACTTTAGCTGGGTGCTTGAAAAAGCAGACCTCAAAAAAATCCGATTCCACGATTTAAGACATTCCTGTGCCAGCTTACTGCTCGCAAATGGGATATCCATGAAGCAAATCCAGATATGGCTGGGGCACAGCACCTTTTCCACGACAGCAGACATTTACTCTCATCTGGACTTCCACGCACAGATTGAATCCGGTTTGGTCATGGATGGAATGTTTGAAAGAAACCGAGTGGCGAAACCTACTGGACTTGCAGCGGCCAACTGATTTTCTACGGACTGCTTTATAAGAACACGGTAAAGCCTTATACGATGAGGTTTCAAGCATATCCGTTTTCTACAGAAACAGAAAAACGCCCCCAAAAGGGAGCGTAGAAATTCAGGAAAAAGGAAGAGCCTGCTGCGGACATTGACCGCAAACAGGCTCATGGCGGAGACGGTGAGATTCGAACTCACGTGCCCGTGAGGACAACCTGATTTCGAGTCAGGCTCGTTATGACCACTTCGATACGTCTCCATATTCTATTTTAACACACAAAGCCTTTCGTAGAAGTCAAGGCAAAGTGTAGAAAAACCGTAGAAATCGGTAAAACACTAAATTTTCAAAATCCCGCAAACCCGCATAAACACAAGGATTTATGGCATTTTCAAGGCAATTGACCGAGTGGATTTCGAGTCAGGGCCGTTATGACCACTTCGATACGCTTCCATGTATATTTATTCAATTTTTAAGGGTGGTTTACATGATTTCGAGTGCGGCTCGTTATGACCACTCCGATATGCTTCACGCTTTCGTATATATTATTCAATTTTGTGCATATCAAACATAAAGTTAATTTTTAAGCATTCGGACATGCGCCGCACACGCCAATCTTCTGCGACAGGTTATTATTATACCCGAATCTTTTGGTAAAGTCAATCCCGCTTTTGTGCATCCGGCGCTAATCCTCCGGAAAGTTTGGCATATGCTTGATATTTCACAAACTGTGTATTATCATAATGAATGGTTGGGTGAGCGTATTCCAGGATATGGGAATTATGCATCCAAAGCAGCTATTTTAAAGATGAAAGGATGACCAGAATGGAGCAAAAACGCGCTAAGGAATTGGCGGTAACCGCTGCCAAAATCCGGCTTGCCTCGATGGACGCGGTTTATACCGCAGCATCGGGCCATATTGGCGGCTCGTTGTCAATCGCAGACCTGTTGACCGTACTATATTTTGAGAAGATGCATGTGGACCCCAAAAACCCCAAAGATCCTGACCGCGACCGTTTTGTCCTCTCAAAAGGACACTGTACACCTGCGCTGTATGCAACGCTTGCCCTGCGCGGTTATTTTCCGGAAGAGGATCTAAAGCTGTTTCGCAGTATTGAAGGGCATTATTCGGGGCATCCCGACATGGCGCATGTAAATGGCGTTGACATGTCCACCGGTTCTCTGGGACAGGGGCTCTCCGCCGCCGTAGGCATGGCACTTGCCGGGAAAATTGACGGTAAAACCTACCGTGTCTTTGCCGCGATGGGTGACGGCGAGGTCGAGGAAGGGCAGATCTGGGAAGCCGGAATGGCCGCCGCGAAATTCCATCTGGATAATCTCTGCGGCATCATCGACGTGAACGGCCTGCAGATTGATGGGGGAACCGCCGACGTCATGCCCTCGGAGCCGCTCGATCAGAAATGGGAAGCATTCGGCTGGAATGTGCTCAAAGTTGACGGCCATAATCTGGCTGAGATTTCTCAAGCCGTCGACGCGGCTGCGGCCTGCAAAGGCAAACCGACGATGATCCTTGCAAAGACCGTAAAAGGCAAGGGCGTATCCTATATGGAAAACAACGCGGGATGGCATGGGAAAGCGCCCAACAGTGAACAGTATGAAGTGGCGCGTGCGGAACTGGTAAAAACTTTGAGCGATTTGGAGGGGAAATAAGATGGGAGAAGTGATCGCAACTCGTGCCGCTTACGGAAAAGCGCTCGTAAAATTCGGCGGCAGCAACCCGAATCTGGTCGTACTTGACGCCGACCTTTCATCCGCCACCATGACCAACAGCTTTGCAAAGGCTTATCCGGAAAAATTCTTCAACATCGGCATCGCCGAGGCAAATATGATGGGGATCGCGGCGGGCCTCGCCACCTGCGGAAAGATCCCGTTTGCCAACTCGTTCGCGATTTTTTCCGCCGGCCGCGCTTATGAACAGGTACGCAACTCCATCGGCTATCCGCATTTGAACGTCAAAGTCATCGGTTCCCACGGCGGCCTTTCGGTCGGGGAGGACGGCGCCACCCACCAGGCATTTGAAGATTTTGCGCTGATGCGCGTGATTCCCGGCATGACGGTCCTTTGCCCCTGCGACGGCAACGAAATGGAAGCCGCCGTGGAAGCGCTGCTCAACTACAACGGGCCGGCTTATATGCGGCTCGGGCGGCTCGCCGTCGAAACCGTCACCGATTCCATCCCGGGCTACCGTTTTGAACTCGGAAAAGGCGCGGTTCTTGCCGATGGTTCGGATGTCACCGTTATTGCCAACGGCATGATGGTACAGGAAGCGCTGAAAGCCGCTGACCTGCTGAAAGCGGACGGTATCTCCGCGCGCGTCATCGACATGCACACCATCAAGCCTCTGGATACGGATTTAGTGCTGAAAGCCGCCAAAGAAACCGGCTGCATCGTGACCAGTGAGGAACACAGCGTCATCGGGGGACTGGGCGGCGCGGTCTGCGAGTTCCTTTCCGAGCAGTATCCGGCACCGGTCATCAAACACGGCATCAATGATACTTTCGGGCGTTCGGGCAAAGCGCCTCTGGTGTTGAAAGCGTTTGGTCTTTCCGCCGAAGGGATTGCGGAAAAAGCCAAACTGGCCGTTTCCCTGAAAAAATAACAACCGGCCTGAAAAAGCCGTCCTGCTGTTTCCAGCAGGACGACTTTCTGTTATTTTTGTGATTGTTGCTGACCAGCAGGCTTATTTCAAATCCTTCGCGTCATAGCAGACGAGGGTGGTGTTATTGGGCAGACAGACCGCCCGGTCACCCGGATTTTCAGACCATCCCGCCTTTTCACAGATGTGGTCGGGGCAGGTGACATTGATAAACCGGATTTTCCCGTCCCGCACTTCAAAACTGACCGGCTTTCCTGTCGCGTCAGAAATCGAGAACAGCTCGTCCGGGGCAGTTTCAAGATCAATGCGCCGGTATTCTTTTGAATCCACCGTAATGACCGCGATGGTATGCCCGGTGCGCGGGCGGTAGAGCCACGCCCCGAACCCCGCGCAGATAAGCAGTAAAATTACAATCAGGATCAATTCCTGTTTTTTCAGTTTCATAAAAGACGAGCCGCCAATCCGGAGAAATCTGCCGTATCCAAATGGATACAGTGCTCCCGTTCGGAAATCTGCTCCAGATAGTGCGCGTCCGAACTGGTAACGACAGTATAGCACTCTTTTATGGATAAATTATGTCGGTCGGCAAAAAACCGACTGGGATTTGCTACCTCGACCGTATGGAACCCGTATTCCGGCGGGATAAACCCAAGATTCGAGAGGATGCTGTAGCTGCTTCGGTCGATGTGGGCGGGATAGCACAGCCCGCCGAACCGGCGCATCAGCCCCGCTACCTCCCCGATTTCGATGGAGGTTGCGTTGACCAGCAGTTTTTTCTCCTGCCCGATGACGCCGTCGTCCCTGTCCAGTATCAGCTGGTCGCCGAAGATGCGCACGTCGTTTTGGATGTCGGGCAGGCGTTCCCGCACATAGGAGTCAAACCCCATTGCGCCGTCCAGCGAAGAAAAGAGGCACACCATATGGATTTCCTCCGTGGTGGTCAGCTCCATCCCGGGCAATACGGTAATCGGGGCATCTTTCGCCGCTTCCATCAAAGCAGGGCAGTTCTTGCAGGAATTATGGTAGGTGAGCGCAATCATATCCAGTTCCTTGAGCAGGGACATGTTCAGAAGGTTGTTCACCGTCATGTCGTTGTCGCCGCAGGGCGACAGGCAGGAATGGATATGGAGGTCGTAAAACACCGGCTTCACAGCCCGGCCGCCTCCGCGATAGCGCGCGCGGTGTCAAACACCGGCGCGGGGGAGCACAGCAGCGCAACCTCATTCTGCCGCGCTTTTTCAACAGCGTCATGATCGGGCCTGACCCCCTCGGCGAATACCACGCAGGCGACATCCGCCAGCCGCGCAACCGCGACCGCGTTTACGTTGCCCATCACCGTAACCCATGCGCTTCCGGCGGGGGCCCTGCCCATGACAAAGCTGAGCAGGTCGCAGCAATAGACGCTTTCCATTTCCCGGGAAAACGCACCGCCCGCTCCGATCATTTCATATCCCAATGCTTTCGCCATCTGTTCTATGGTCAACCGGATCACCCTTCTTCTTTTATAATTGGCACGGCCGCTCTCTATTTGTCGTGTTCCGCGTCGGAATCGATGCTTGGCCCCGGCATAAACTGGGACAGGCGGGTCAGCCCGCTGGCAAGGCTGCGCATTTCGTCCCGCAGCTTGAAAATACAGGCCTCCTCCGAGGAAAAGCCCCGTACGATGTCCTCCGCCATTGCCTTGCAGGAGGGCGCGCCGCAGGAACCGCAGTCCATCCCGTAAAGCCGGCTTTCAATCTCTTTCATCCGGTTCATCTTTTCCATTGCCATCTTAATGTCCGCATCCAGTTCCATAACCGGCTCGTATTCGACCGGCTCGTCCCAGAGCAGCCGGGAGAGGTTGTCGTCTTCGGGAAGATGGTTGCAGGAAACAGGGCGGTACTTGCGGATGCGCTTCAGCTTGGCTTTCGCGACATAAGGGTTCTCCACATTCAGCACCCCGCCCACGCAGCCGCCCGAACAGGCGTTCAGCTCCACAAAATCAAGATCGTAGAATTTCTCATCCTCAAGGTCTTCGAGCACACGGATGACGTTTTCAATCCCGTCCGCGGCGAGAAACCGTTCTTTAAGCGCGGCGGCGGCCTCACCGCCGCTGCTTCCCCAGCCGACCCCCATCCTGCCGGCATTCGCCAGCTCAGCCGAGGAAGGCACTTCCCGCATCAGGGAAATCAGTTTCGGATAGACCTCCCGGATGGCAAGCACACCGTCCACCCAGCTTTTTTCCGCGCCGAGCGGCATCTTGACCGCCGTCACCTTGGCGGGGCAGGGGCTGATGAAGATCGCGCCGATCTGATCCATCGGCAGCCCCGTTTTCCGGGCGGCGGCCTTCTTTGCCGTGCGCGCCGCCACCTCGATGGGCGCGTGCATGGGCAGCACGTTCGGCAGCAGCTGCGGGAACCGCACGCGGATCAGCCGCAGGACCGCCGGACAGGCCGAACTGATGACCGGGCGGGGGATATCCTCCCGCTGCATATATCTGCGGGTGGCATCCGAAACCAGCTCCGCCGCTTTCGCCACCTCGTAAATATCATCGAAGCCCATGCGCAGCAGCGCACCCAGAATCAGGTCGATGTCGTCCAAATTGTTAAACTGCCCGTACAGCGCGGGTGCCGGAAGTGCAATCTTATAGGAGAAGCGGTCCATCACCGTGAGCGGATCGAACAGCGCCTGTTTGGCGTGGTGCGGGCAGACGCGGATGCATTCGCCGCAGTCAATGCAGCGCTCCTTAATGATCACCGCCTTGCCGTTGCGTACGCGGATTGCCTCGGTGGGACAGCGCTTCACACAGTTGATACAGCCGTGGCATTTGTCACGGTCGAGCGTCACAGAATGAAAAAAATTTGTTGTGTCCATGTCGTTCCTCCCGTTGCCGGGAACCGCGGCGGCTGATGTCAGGAAATCTGCACCATCATATCCACCGTGGTTCCCTCGCCGACCACACTATGGATCTCCATATGGTCGCTGTATTTTTTCATGTTGGGCAGGCCCATGCCCGCGCCGAAGCCGAGGTTGCGCACCGATTCCGGAGCGGTGGACCAGCCCTCCTGCATTGCCAGGGAAATATCCCGAATTCCCGGCCCATGGTCCACCAGTGACATCCGGACAGACTCCGGTGTAATTTCCACATAGATTTTTCCGCCGCCGCCGTGGATCACCATGTTGATTTCGCCCTCATACATCGAAATCGCTACTTTACGCACCACCTCGGAGGAAAGCCCCAGCTTTTTCAGAACGCTCTTTACATCGCCCGAAGCCGCTCCGGCGCGGGTAAAATCATCCCCCGGGACATCATATTCCATCTTGATCGGTTCAGGCATCGGACTCGCAGCCACCCTTCAGCCCGTTTTCGTACAAAAGCCCGCACGCGGTGAACATCCGGTAGGGCGTGGTCATGAGCGCGATGCCGCGCTCATTTGCGAGATCGATGGTGCTCTGATCGGGACGCTTCCCCCGTACGAAGACAATGCACCGCATATCCATCATATCGGCGGTGCGCACCACCTGGGAATTCATGAGGCCCGTGAGAAGCACCGACTGGTCCTTCACGAACGCCAGCACGTCGCTCATCATGTCGCTGCCGCAGGCAGTGTGTACTTCTCCCTCATACCAGTCCCCTTTGCAGAGCACATTTGCCTTCAGTATTTTTTCAATCTCTTTGATCAGCATTCCACCATCCCCTTTTGCATCAGAATCAGCGGTCACTCCAAAAAAAACAATCGATCCGGTCAGCCTTCTGTGTAAATTTTATAATACCACAACTGCAAAAGCATGTGCAAGGGATAAAGGCAACAATTAAAGTGAGAAAAGCTGTGTAATATGTAAAACGGAATAGGAGCTATGCGAATTTGGAATGGAACTATACGATTTTTGTTCACTTTACTTAAAAACTAAAATTATCCTGCGATTTTTTAGACTTTTTGACGTAAATGATATAGACTATCCCGAAAGAATCTGATATAATTATAACAATTAAACTGGATTGATGTGCAACAGGGCGATCCGCCCGCTGTGCACCCAACATATCCAAGGAGGTTATAAGCGAATGGCGAACACCAAAACAGTGGTTCCTTTCTCCGGCACGAAAGAACAGGAGAAGCGGCTCCTGGAAGTGATCGAGGAGCATAAGGGTCAGAAAGGCGCTTTGATGCCGGTTTTGCAGGCGGCGCAGGAAATCTACGGCTATCTGCCGATTGAAGTGCAAAAAATGGTTTCCGAAGGCCTGCGTATCCCGCTGGAGGAGATCTACGGCGTTGCAACGTTCTATTCCCAGTTCACCCTCAACCCCAAAGGAAAATATAAAATTTCCGTCTGCCTGGGCACTGCCTGTTATGTCAAGGGCTCGGGAGATGTCTTTAACCGTATATCCGAGAAGCTGGGCATCGCCAGCGGCATGTGCACCCCCGACGGCAAGTTCAGCCTGGATGCCTGCCGCTGCATCGGCGCCTGCGGCCTCGCGCCGGTTATGACGATTAATGACGAAGTTTACGGACGTCTTACCGTGGATGACGTGGACACCATTCTGGCGAAGTATGACGACTGAGCCATGATGCAGGAGCTGTCGCTGAATGTGCTGGACGTGGCGGAAAATTCTGTACGGGCAGGCGCGACGCTGATCGGCGTTGAAGTGGATGAACAGCCGAAGGATGACCGGCTGACCATCACCATTATCGACAACGGCTGCGGCATGACCGCCGAGCAGGCCGCCCATGTGACGGATCCGTTTTTTACCACCCGCACCACCCGCAAGGTAGGTTTGGGCGTACCGTTTTTTAAAATGGCCGCCGAACTGACGGGCGGTTCCCTGCAGATGGAATCCCAGCCGGGGCAGGGTACGACGGTTACTGCCTCGTTTGGCCTTTCGCATATCGACCGGATGCCCCTTGGGGATATGGCGGGCACCGTTTGCTCGCTCATACAGTGCAATCCCGCAATTGATTTCGTTTATACGCGGCGCTATGGAGAACATTCGTTCGTCGCCGATACCCGCGAATTCCGGAAAACACTCGGGGAGATCCCGCTTCAAACCCCCGAGGTGCTTGCTTTTATCGGGGAATTCATCCGGGAAAACTCGGCGGAGATCCAAACACAGTGCAATTAATCCGGGCCGGGGCCCCGCCCTTGCCCGTAACTGGATGGAGGTCAATCGTAATGAAAAGTTTGGCAGAGCTTCAGGCTCTCAGAGACAAGATGAGAAACAGCATGGGTATCCGCGCTGATGATTCCGGCAACATCCGCGTTGTGGTCGGCATGGCCACCTGCGGCATCGCGGCGGGCGCGCGCCCCGTTCTGCAGGCGTTTACGGATGAGGTCGCCAAGCGCGGCCTGCACAATGTGACGATTGCGCAGACAGGCTGTATCGGCATCTGTCAATACGAACCGGTTGTGGAAATTACGGAACCGGGCAAGGAAAAGGTTACTTATGTCAAAATGACCGCTGAAAAGGCGGTTCAGGTGGTTTCCAACCATCTGGTGAACGGCAATGTCATGACGGAATACACAATCGGCGCTGCCGCCAAATAAAGAGAAGGAGGAGCAACATCATGTATCGTTCCCATGTGTTGGTCTGTGGAGGTACAGGCTGTACGTCTTCCGGTTCCGAGAAAATCATCAAGGCTTTCGAAGATGAGATTCAGGCGACAGGGCTGATTGACGAGGTTAAAGTGATCAAGACCGGATGTTTCGGCCTTTGCGCACTCGGCCCTGTGGTGATTATCTACCCGGAAGGCGCATTCTATTCCCGCGTAAAACCCGAAGACATCAAGGAGATCGTGGACGAACACCTGCTGAAAGGCCGTATCGTCAAGCGCCTGCTGTATACCGAAACGGTTCAGGAGGACACGGTCAAATCCCTCAACGAGACCGACTTCTATAAAAAACAAAAGCGCGTCGCGCTGCGCAACTGCGGCGTCATTGATCCTGAAGACATCAACGAATATATCGCTTATGACGGTTATCAGGCGCTTGGAAAGGTGCTCACCGAGCTGAGCCCCGACGATGTGGTCGATATCCTGCTTCGTTCCGGCCTGCGCGGCCGCGGCGGCGCGGGATTCCCGACCGGCAAAAAATGGGCGTTTGCCAAGGCGCAGCCTCCCGGACAGAAATATGTCTGCTGCAACGCCGACGAGGGCGACCCGGGCGCGTTCATGGACCGTTCGGTGCTCGAAGGCGACCCGCACGCCGTCCTGGAAGCCATGGCGATCGCCGGCTACACCATCGGCGCGGATCAGGGCTACATATATGTCCGCGCGGAATATCCGATCGCGGTCAAACGCCTTGAAATCGCCATCAAACAGGCCCGTGAAAACGGCCTGCTGGGCAAAAATATCCTCGGCTCCGGCTTTGATTTTGACATTGAGCTGCGCCTCGGCGCCGGCGCGTTTGTCTGCGGCGAAGAAACCGCTCTGATGACCTCCATCGAAGGGCACCGCGGCGAGCCGCGTCCCCGTCCGCCGTTTCCGGCTGTCAAGGGACTGTTCGGACGCCCCTCCATCCTCAACAACGTGGAAACCTATGCCAATATCCCGCAGATCATCCTAAAAGGGGCGGAGTGGTTCGCTTCCATGGGAACCGAGAAGTCCAAGGGCACCAAGGTATTCGCGCTGGGCGGCAAGATCCACAACACCGGACTTGTTGAAATCCCGATGGGAACCTCCTTGCGGGAGATCATTGAGGAGATCGGCGGAGGCATTCCCAATGGCAAAAAGTTCAAGGCGGCCCAGACGGGCGGCCCTTCCGGCGGATGCATCCCCGCTTCGCTGATCGACACCGAGATCGACTACGACAACCTGATCGCCATCGGCTCGATGATGGGTTCCGGCGGCCTGATCGTCATGGACGAGGACAACTGCATGGTGGATATCGCCAAGTTCTTCCTCGAATTCACCGTTGACGAGAGCTGCGGAAAGTGCACCCCCTGCCGTATCGGCACCAAGCGCCTTTACGAAATGCTGGATAAGATTACCCGCGGACAGGGAACGCTGGAAGACCTGGATAAGATGGAAGAACTCTGCCATTATATTAAGGACAACGCCCTGTGCGGCCTTGGGCAGACCGCCCCGAACCCGGTGCTTTCCACCCTCCGCTATTTCCGCGACGAATATCTGGCGCATGTGGTTGACAAACGCTGTCCGGCAGGCGTCTGCAAGCACCTGCTCAGCTTCAGCGTGATCACCGACAAGTGCAAAGGCTGCACCCTGTGCGCCCGCGTCTGCCCTGTCGGCGCGATTTCCGGTGCGGTAAAAACACCGCACGCCATCGACCAGACCAAATGTATCAAGTGCGGCGCTTGCATGGAAAAATGTAAGTTCGGCGCGATTGTGAAGAAATAAGAAAGGAGTGTACCTGAAATGGAAATGGTCAATATAAAAATCAACGGTATGCCCTTGTCCGTGCCGAAGAACAGTACGATTCTGGAAGCCGCAAGAACGGCCGGGATTGATATCCCGACACTTTGCTACCTGAAAGAAATCAACGCCATCGGTGCCTGCCGCATCTGTGTTGTGGAGGTCAAGGGTGCAAGGAGCCTCGTTTCCGCCTGTGTCTACCCGGTCGCGGAGGGTATGGAAATTGTCACAAATTCCGACCGCGTTTTCACCGCCAGAAAACTCTCGCTGGAGCTTATCCTTTCCACCCATAAAAAGGAATGCCTTTCCTGCGTGCGTTCCGACAATTGCGAACTGCAGAAACTCTGCCACGACTTTAAAGTGGACGATGAGAATAAATATGCCGGCAGCAATCCGACCTATCCGGTTGACGATTCCGCCGTGCATATGTTCCGCGACGACAACAAATGCATCCTCTGCCGCCGCTGTGTAGCCGCCTGTTCCAAGTGGCAGGGGATCGGTGTCATCGGCCCGAACGAGCGCGGTTTCAAGACCCATATCGGCTGTGCTTTTGAGCAAAATCTGGATGAAGTGGCCTGCGTTTCCTGCGGACAGTGCATCGTTGTCTGCCCAACCGGCGCAATCGCTGAAAAAGATCAGACCCAGGAGGTCTGGGACGCGCTGGGCGATTCCAAGAAGCATGTGATCGTGCAGACCGCGCCTTCCATCCGCGCGACGCTGGGTGAGGCGTTCGGTTATCCCGTCGGCACCAACGTCCAGGGCAAAATGGTTTCCGCCCTGCGCAGACTGGGCTTCGAAAAGGTTTTTGACACCGACCTTGCGGCGGATATGACCATCGTGGAGGAAGCGCATGAATTTGTGGAACGCGTCCAGAACGGCGGCGTTCTGCCGATGATCACCTCCTGCTCGCCGGGCTGGGTCAACTATTGCGAACATTACTATCCGGAAATGATCCCGAACCTTTCCACCTGCAAGTCCCCGCAGCAGATGTTCGGCGCAACTGCAAAGACCTGGTATGCCGAAAAGATGGGCTGGGACCCGAAGGATGTCTTTGTCGTAGGCATCATGCCCTGCACCGCGAAAAAGTTTGAGGTGAAACGCCCCAACGAGGAAGCCGCGGGCGTCCCCGATGTGGATGTTGCCCTGACGACCCGCGAGCTTGCGCGCATGATCAAGCGTGCCGGCATCATGTTCCATACCCTGCCTGATGAGGAATTTGACAATCCTCTGGGCGAATCCACCGGCGCCGCCGTAATCTTCGGCGCAACCGGCGGCGTGATGGAAGCCGCGCTGCGTACCGCTGCCGAATGGGTCGGCGGAAAACCGCTCGAAAGTGTGGATTTTAAAGAAGTCCGCGGGATCGAAGGCGTGAAGGAAGCAAGCTACAAAGTCGGCGGCCTGACAGTGAACGTCGCGGTCGCTTCCGGGCTTGCCAACGCGAAAAAGGTGTTGGAGAAAGTTAAATCCGGCGAGGCAGACTACCAGTTCATCGAAATCATGGGCTGCCCCGGCGGCTGCGTAAACGGCGGCGGACAGCCTGTCCAGCCGGCAAGCGTGCGCAATTTTGTGGACCTTAAGAGCATGCGCGCCAAGGCGCTCTATGACGCCGACGCCAGCAACCCGCTCCGTAAGAGCCATGAGAATCCGGCTCTGCTCAAGATTTATGAGGATTATTTCGGCGAGTTCGGCAGCCATCTTGCACATAAAATTCTCCATACCTCTTATGTGGAGCGTGAAAAATTCTAGGATAATAAAAAGCCGCCCGTTTGGGCGGCTTTTTATTTGGGATAGGGATTTTTGTCCCCGGTAAGCCCGACCAAATAATCGACGCTGGTTTTATAAAGCCGGGCAAGCCTTACCATGACCGTCAGGGGCACTTCCCGCTCCCCGCGTTCGTACTTGGAGTAAAGAGATTGGTCACACATGAGATAGTCGGCTACCTGCTGTTGTGTTAAATCATGATCTTCCCGCATATCACGAATTCTCAATTTCATTTACATCACCATAATAAGTATAATTTAGGACGCATTGTCCTATTGACAAATTGGACTATTTGTCCGAAAATTATACGGAGGTGATTCGTTATGGCAGACTATCAAAAGATGTACAGCCAACTGTTCAACAAAATTACAGACGTCATCATAGAGCTTCAGCAGATACAGGAGCAGACAGAAGAACTGTATATACAGAGCGAAGAATCCGAAACCCGCCGTGCTCAACGCGCCAGGCCTGTCATTGATGAAAACTCTATGGATTAAATGAAACAGCCGCCTGTGAAAGGCGGTTTTGTTTATTTGAGATTCTGTTCGCTTTTTTTTGGGGGCCGGATCAACAGATTTACCAATACGGCAACAACAGTTCCTACCG
>JAEXAZ010000027.1 GCA_023394255.1 Bacillota bacterium
TTCTTTGCCTACACCAATATGGCGTTCTTGTCCGCGGTGGCGGCGCTCACCTGTGTGGCGCGCTTCAATTCCGCCGCCCCGACAGCCGGAACCAACTATGAGCTGGATGCCATCGGCGCCTGCTTTATCGGCGGCGCGTCGGCTTACGGCGGCACGGGAACCGTCGGCGGAGCGGTCATTGGCGCGATTTTTATGGGCGTGCTCAATAACGGCATGTCCATTCTTGGAATCGACGCCAACTGGCAGAAGGCAGTCAAGGGGCTGGTTTTGCTCGCGGCGGTCATTTTTGACGTTGTTTCCAAAAAGAGAAGCAGAGCCTCCTGATCTCCTACAGAAAGGGTTTTGATCAATGAATTACTTAATCGGCGTGGATATCGGCACATCGGGCACCAAAACCGTGCTGTTCCGGGAAAATGGGGAACCCGTCGCTTCCGCGACAGAAGAATATCCGCTCTATCAGCCGAAAAACGGCTGGGCCGAGCAGGACCCGCAGGACTGGTGGCGAGCCACCGTGAACACCATCAAAGCGGTGCTCGGCAAAAGCGGGATTGATTCGCGCGAGATCAGGGGCATCGGGCTTTCGGGCCAGATGCATGGGCTTGTCATGCTCGACGCGGACGGCGCGGTGCTGCGGCGTTCCATTATCTGGTGCGACGGGCGTACCGGCAAAGAGTGCGAAGAAATCACCCAAAAGGTAGGGGCGCGGCGGCTGATTGAGCTGACCGCCAATCCCGCGCTGCCGGGATTCACCGCGGGGAAGATTTTATGGGTACGCCATAACGAGCCGGAACTTTATCAAAAATGCAGACATATCCTGCTTCCCAAAGATTATATCCGCTACCTGCTGACCGGCGAATTTGCAACCGAGGTCAGCGACGCGTCGGGAACCAACCTGCTGGATGTCCCCCGCCGCTGCTGGTCGGATGAAGTGCTCGGGAAGCTGGAGATTGACAGGGCGCTGATGCCCCGGGTCTATGAATCGTGCGAGATCACGGGCTATGTCAGCGAACAGGCGGCGCGGCTGACAGGCCTTGCCAACGGTACGCCTGTTGTGGGCGGCGCCGGAGACAACGCGGCTGCGGCGATCGGCACCGGCGTGGTGGAGCAGGGAAAGGCCTTCACTACCATCGGGACCTCGGGCGTCATCTTTGCGCATTCGGACAAAGTGGTGATCCACCCGGAGGGCAGGGTGCATACGTTCTGCCACGCCGTTCCGGGCTGCTGGACGGTCATGAGCTGTACGCTGGCCGCGGGGTTGTCCTTAAAGTGGTTCCGCGACAACTTCTGCGAGGCGGAAAAACAGGCCGCCGCCGGTATGGGCGTAGACCCGTATTATCTCATGGATCAGCAGGCGGCGCGGATACCCGCCGGGGCAAACCGGCTGCTTTACCTGCCTTATCTGATGGGGGAGCGCTCTCCGCTTCTGGACGCGGACAGCAGGGGCGTCTTTTTCGGGCTTTCCGCGATCCATACCCGCCAGGACATGCTGCGCGCGGTCATGGAAGGGGTTGTCTATTCGCTGCGCGACTGCTTTGATACGCTGAAAGAGATGGGAATTTCCTTCGGCACGATGTATGCGTGCGGCGGCGGGGGTACCAGCCCGCTGTGGCGCCAGATGCTGGCTGACAATTACGGCTGCGACGTGCAGACGATTGCTTCCAAGGAAGGGCCTGCGCTTGGCGTTGCAATCCTTGCGGGGGTGGGCGCGGGCCTTTATCCGGATGTTCAGCAGGCCTGCCGCGCCATCATCCAAACCAATCCCGCGCAGCACCCGATTGATGCCGATTCGGCGGTCTATGAAAAATATTATCGGCTGTACCGTCAGCTTTATCCGAGCCTGAAAGAGCACTATCGGACGCTGGCGGCGCTGTAAAGGGGGATCCTATCTTGCGGATCAAACAGGTTTTCGATCCGGCTTTTTGCCAATATGGAAAAATTCTGGAGCAGGATTTCAGCGCTTTGCTGGAAACACTGAACGAACATACGCCCAGACCGGGTGACAGCGTAACCTATGTCCCGTCGGACCCGGTTCTGGAGGGCTTGCCCGCGTTTCAGATTTTAAGGGACTGCGTTTACGGCGGCCTGCCGGTTCAAATCGGCTACTGCAACGGCAGCAGCCGGAAGCTGAACTGTCTGGAATATCACCGGGGAAGCGAAGTCAACATTGCAGCCGATAGCGTTGTCCTTTTGCTGGCCGGCCTGCAAAAGATGCGCGGCAATCTTTTGGATACACGGGAGGTAGAAGCATTTCTTGTGCCGAAAGGCACAGCCGTGCTGCTTTATGAGACAACGCTTCATTATGCGCCCTGCAATGAGCCTGGCGGGGACGGTTTCCGGGTGGCGATCGTGCTGCCGCGCGGGACAAACGGGGAGAAACCCGCTGCCGCCGAAGACAGCGAAGAAAACCGTCTGCTTTGGGCGCGCAACAAGTGGCTGATCGCCCATCCCGATTCCGATGAAGCAAAGCAGGGGGCGTTCGTGGGGTTGTCAGGTGAAAATATAGAGATACAATGAAGGAGTGGATACATATGATCAACAATCTTCCGGAAGTCAGGCTCGGTATCATTTCCGTCAGCCGGGACTGCTTTGTCATTTCGCTTTCCGAGCGCCGCCGCAAGGCAATTGCGGATGCCTGCGCCGCAAGCGGATGCGAAATTGTGGAATCCAAAGTAACGGTGGAAAATGAAACGGATGTGAAAAAGGCGGTAAAAGAGGTCCGGGATGCCGGCTGCAACGCGCTGGTGGTGTTCCTGGGCAATTTCGGGCCGGAAACGCCGGAAACGCTGATCGCGGCGGAATTCAACGGCCCCGTCATGTACGCGGCTGCCGCGGAGGAATCCGGGAAAGATCTGCTGGGCGGCCGCGGCGATGCCTACTGCGGGATGCTCAACTGCTCTTACAATCTGGGGCTTCGCAAACTGCGCGCGGTGATTCCGGAATATCCGGTCGGGACGGCGGAGGACATCGGCAGGATGATCGCCGATTTCGTCCCTGTCGCGCGCGCGCTTCTGGGGATTTCTTCGCTGAAAATCATCACCTTCGGGCCGCGCCCGCAGGATTTCTTCGCCTGTAACGCGCCGGTCAAAGCGCTCTATGATCTCGGCGTTGAGATTCAGGAGAACTCGGAGCTGGATTTGCTGGTATCCTACAAGGCGCACGCGGACGACGCGCGCATCGGCGAGGTTGCCGCGGATATGGCGCGCGAATTGGGGCATGGGGGCAACCAGTACCCGGATATGCTGCCGCGCATGGCACAGTTTGAGCTGACATTGCTGGATTGGGCGGAACAGAACAGGGGAATGCGGGACTATGTGGCGTTCGCAAACAAATGCTGGCCGGCTTTCCCGAAGGAGTTCGGCTTTGAGCCGTGCTATGTCAACAGCCGCCTCGCTTCGCGGGGAATCCCGGTTGCCTGCGAGGTGGATATCTATGGGGCGCTCAGCGAATATATCGGCGCATGCGTCACAGGCGACGCGGTGACCCTGCTCGACATCAACAATTCCGTCCCGCGCGACCTGTATGACGAGCTGATCCGGGGAACCTACGGCTATACGCTGCAGGACACGTTCATGGGATTCCACTGCGGCAATACCCCGTTATGCAAGCTGTCAAAAGGCAAGGTAAACTACCAGCTGATTCAAAACCGCCTGCTGGAAAACGGCGGCACGCCGGACTTTACACGCGGAACGCTGGAAGGGGACATCGCGCCGGGGGGAATTACCTTCTTCCGCCTGCACAGCAACGCGGATACTTCCCTGCAGGCGTATATCGCGCAGGGCGAGGTCCTGCCGGTGCCGACCGGCTCGTTCGGCGGAATCGGCGTCTTTGCGATACCGGAAATGGGCCGTTTCTACCGGCATGTGCTGATTGAAAAACGGTTTCCGCACCATGGCGCGGTGGCGTTCGGCCACGTGGGCAAGGCGCTGTTTACCGTGTTTGACTACCTCGGGATACCCGATATTTCCTTTAACCAGCCAAAGGGGATGCTTTACCGGACAGAGAATCCGTTCGCTTAATTTTTGATTGACAGCAATGCAAAATCAAGGTAAAGTAAACTAAGCTAAACGAAGCATGCCCGCACACGCTAGGAGGATGTAAATGGCCGTTACGATTAAGGAGATTGCTGCCGCCGTCGGGGTTTCCCGCGGGACAGTGGATCGCGTGCTGCACAATCGAGGCGGCGTCAAACCGGAAATTGCGGAACATATCCGCAGGGTTGCAGACACGATGGGATACCTTCCTAACCGGGCGGGGAAAATCCTGGCGGCGAGAAAACAGCCGATCACGGTCGGCTGCCTGATCCCAAGCATCGGCAACCCGTTTTACGATGATGTGATCCGGGGATTTTATACCGCGCAGGAGGAGCTTGCGGATTTTGGCGTAACGGTGAAAGTAAAGAAAATCAGAGGTTATGACCCGGTCGACCATATCCGTGCCATCAAGGAGCTTGTGGATGCGGGCAGTTCCGCGCTGTGTATTTCAACGGTGGATATCGCACAGGTGCGGGCTTATGTCAACCAGCTGATTGACAGCGGGATTCCGGTTGTAACGGTGAACACCGACCTGTCGCACACCAAAAGGCTTTGCTATGTCGGCAGCGATTACCTCAAAGGCGGGCATACCGCCGCGGGGCTGCTTTCCCTTTGCGCGCGGCAGAAACTCAACCTGCTGATTGTTACCGGTTCGCTGAAGATCAAAGGCCATAACGAGCGGATTAAAGGCTTTTCGCGCACACTGCGGGAAAACGGCGTCCAGTATAAGCTGGTGGACGTGTTCGAATCACAGGATGACGACGACTACGCCTACAAAACCGCTCTGGACATTCTTTCGAAGAACCCCCAGATCAACTGTGTCTTTATAGTGGCGGCGGGCGTAGCGGGCGTTTGCAGGGCAATCGCCGAGCTTGGGCTGCGGGAAAAGCAGCGCCCCATGTGGGTGCTGTCCTTTGACGATGTGGAATCCACACGCAGGCTGGTAAACGAAGGAATCATTGATTTTACAATCTGTCAGGAACCCGTCCAGCAGGGGTATCAGGCGATTCAGATTCTGTTTAATTATTTTGTGGATGACAAGCGGACAATTCCGCAAAATTTTCTGACGGGGACTGTCATTAAAATCAAAGAAAACCTGTAAATTTATTTTTGATTCATAAAAAAGGAGCTGGGCATCTGCCCGGCTCCTTTTATCTTGGTTATCAGGGATCTGATTCCGGCTGCGCGATGGCGTCCAAGTCGCTGCGGTAATCAATATCCATCAGTTCCCGGCGGTTTTCCACCGGCACCAGCGTCAAAAGCTCCCGGTGCGCGTTGATCACAGCGCTGCCGGCCTGTCCGGCGGGCAGCGACGACAATTCGCCAAACAGGAAACCGGGGAAGATCACAGGGTTTCCGCGTTTTCCGTGATAGGCGAGGACCGCGATTTGATCGGGGGAGGACTGGAAGGCCTGCACCAGCTTCCGGATGCTTCCGGCGGTGAGCAGCGGCTGATCGCAGACGGAAAACATACAGCCGTCCATTCCCGGACGAAGCGCTTCGATTCCCAGACGGATGGTTCTGCTGATATCGTCCGTTTCATCGTCGTTTTCCGCAACAGAAAAGCCGCATTGCGCCGCTGAAACAGCCACGGGCGCATAGCGCGTTACGACCACGGTCTGATTGAAAAGCTCGCCGGGATGGTTTTGGAAAACGGTATCCACGAGCGTCTGCCCCCCGAAATTTGAAAGCAGCTTATTTTCGCGGAACCGCTTGGAATGTCCGGATGCCAGAAAAATACACGCCAGTTTCAGTGCCATAAAAAGCCCTCCGATTTCCTGCCTGAAAGGCGGCCGCCGGCAATCTGCACGGCGGCCGCCTCTGCTCAGTTGTATTTTTTCCGGCTGTACGGCGTGTTTTGGAGCGGAAGA
>JAEXAZ010000063.1 GCA_023394255.1 Bacillota bacterium
CGTGTGAGGGATTTTGCGCAGGTGATGGGAGACGGGACAATTACGCAGGAGATTTCATCCATGGCGCTCGACCGGATGGAAATCGACCGGCTCGGCCTGGACTCCATCGACCGCAGAATGCTCGAAACCATTATCAGGCATTACAGCGGCGGCCCTGTGGGGCTGGAAACGCTGGCGGCGGCTGTGGGCGAGGAATCGGTGACGCTGGAAGATGTCTATGAGCCTTATCTGATGCAGATTGGATTTTTGGCGCGTACGCCGCGCGGGCGCTGCGCTACTCCGCAGGCATACGGGCATTTGGGCATCCAAATGCCCGGCGCCTGCGCCGATCCCGATCAGCTGAGCCTGGAATGAGCGGGATGCCCGGGGATCTCACGATGATTTTGGAAGGAGAACGGAAATGGGGAGACTATTTGGGACAGACGGTGTAAGAGGGGTTGCCAACGGCGACCTGACTGTCGAACTTGCCACAAACATCGGCAGGGCAGCGGGAATGGTGGTGGAAGAGGCAATCAACCGTCGGCCGACCTTTCTGGTGGGAAAGGATACCCGCCTTTCTTCCGATATGCTAGAGGCGGCGCTGGCCGCCGGGCTTTGCAGCACGGGGGCAAATGTAGTGCTGCTGGGGGTGGTTCCCACGCCCGCGGTCGCTTATCTTGTAAAACGCTATGGGGCGGATGCCGGGGTGATGCTTTCGGCAAGCCACAACCCGTTTGAATACAACGGAATTAAAATTTTCAGCAATGAAGGGTTTAAGCTGCTGGATTCGCAGGAAGAAGAGATTGAAAAGATCGTGCTCGACCAGTTTAAGCCTTACAGGATCCGCTTCGGCGGGGAGATTGGAACAATCACCTGTGCAAAGACCGCGGCCGACGATTATGTGGAGTACCTGAAGACAACGGTGGAGTGTGACCTGACCGGCCTGCGGGTGGCGTTGGACTGCGCAAACGGGAGCGCAAGCGTGACCGCGCAGAAATTGTTCGAGGGAATGGGCGCCCGGTGCGATATTTTCCACGCGAATCCGGACGGACGCAACGTGAACGACCACTGCGGTTCCACCCATGTGGAGGAGCTCGGGAAGCTGGTCAGGGAAGGCAGCTACGACGCTGGGCTTGCGTTTGACGGTGACGCCGACCGCTGCCTTGCTGTGGATGAGCGGGGCGAATTGGTGGACGGCGACCGGCTGATCGCGCTTTTCGCATACCATTTGAAAGAGCAGGGCAAACTGAAAAATAACACGTTTGTGGCGACCGTCATGAGCAATCTGGGGCTGTTTCAATTTGCGAAATCGCACGGAATTGAGACACGGGCTACCAAGGTGGGGGACCGGTATGTTCTCGAATGCATGCGGCAGGAGGACTTTTGCATCGGCGGGGAACAGTCGGGACATATTATCTTCCGCGATTTTATGCCCACGGGTGACGGCCAGCTCACAGGCATACAGCTTTTAAGCCTGCTGAAGCTTTTCAAAAAGCCTCTGTCGGAGGCTGCCGGCGTCATGCGGGTCTTTCCGCAGACGTTGCTGAATATACGTGCTACCCCGCAGATGAAAGCCGCGCTGGATGTTGATGAGCAGGTGCAGTCGTGTATCCGCAGCCTGAACGAAAGCCTCGGGGAAAACGGCCGCATTTTGGTGCGCCCTTCCGGAACGGAACCCCTGATCCGTATTATGGTCGAGGGGCAGGATCTAATGGAAATTGAGCAGATTGCGCACGAAATTGCAGCGGTAATCCAAAATTAAGGAGATTAAGACATGCGGGCAGCAACCGATTGGAAAGACTTTGAAGTGCTGGACACCAGCAGCGGCGAAAAACTGGAGCGTTGGGGCGATGTCACGCTGATCCGCCCCGATCCGCAGATTATCTGGAACACGCCGAAAGACGGCGCGTGGCAGAAGGCAAACGCGCGGTATCTCCGCTCCAATTCGGGGGGCGGGAACTGGGAAATCCGGTCCATGCCGAAAGAGGAATGGACTATCGGTTACCGGGACTTGAAATTCCACATCCGCCCCACGGGGTTTAAGCATACCGGGCTGTTCCCGGAACAGGCGGTCAACTGGGACTGGATGCGGGAACAGATTGCCAAAAGCGGACGGCAGCTGAATATTCTCAACCTGTTCGCCTATACGGGCGGCGCCACGCTTGCGTGCGCGGCGGCGGGCGCGAAAGTCTGCCATGTGGATGCCTCCAAGGGGATGGTGCAGTGGGCGCGGGACAATGCCGCGCTTTCCGGCTTGTCGGAGAAGCCCGTCCGGTGGATCGTCGACGACTGCAAAAAATTCCTCGAGCGGGAAATCCGCCGGGGGAACCGCTATGACGGCATCGTGATGGACCCGCCGTCTTATGGGCGGGGGCCGGGGGGAGAAGTCTGGAAACTTGAGGACTGCATCTATGAGCTGGTCGCCCTGTGCACACAGGCGCTTTCCGAAACGCCGGTATTTTTCCTGCTCAATTCTTATACGACCGGCCTTTCCCCTTCGGTAATGGCGTATATCCTTTCCTGCACGGTTAAAAAAACCTACGGCGGAACCGTAACAGCCGATGAAATCGGCCTGCCGGTCAAAAAATCGGGGCTGGCGCTGCCCTGCGGCAGCACTGCTGTCTGGGCAAACTAGGGGGTCTTGCTGTGAAAAAAGTTCCTTTTTCCAAATTTCAGTATGGGCTGGAAGGTGTGTCGCTTTTTCTGCTGGGCTATCATGGCTTCTACCTGATGATGGGGTGGGATTCCATCCCCAATCGGATCCCTACCCACTTTAACGCCGCTGGAATTCCGGACGGCTGGGGCGGGAAAGGCAGTTTATTGATGCTGTTCGGTATCTGCCTGCTGATCTATCTGCTGATTACGGTCCTGTCGTTTTTCCCAAAAACATGGAACGCCCCGGTCGAGATCACCGCGGCGAACGAACAGTTTGTCTATGGGAATCTGAGCAGGATGCTGAGCACCATAAAACTCAGTATCACCGGTTGTTTTACCTATATTAATATTCGGTCGGCGCAGGGAGGGTCGCTGGGCACATGGTTTTTGATCATTTTTCTGCTTGCCATGTTCGGCTCAATGGGTTATTATATTTTAAAAATTATGCGGGGCGCAAAGAAGTTTCAATAAAGGCTTGCCCGTTAAGAATCCAATCAAAAGAGGAATGCAAATGCCAAACATCATTTCCGCTGAAAAGGTACGTTTCGGTTACCAGAAAGAAAATAATGAGTTCAACCTTGTTCTGAAAGAAATCAGCCTTGAAATTCCGCAGGGGCAGTTCCTGGCTGTGTTGGGACATAACGGCTCCGGCAAAAGCACGTTTGCAAAGCACCTGAACGCCATTCTGCTTCCGCAGGGCGGGACAGTCACCGTGTGCGGGCTGAACACCGCGGATGAGGACAAGCTGTACGATATCCGCCAGCAGGTTGGGATGGTGTTTCAAAACCCGGATAACCAGATCGTCGCGACGATTGTGGAGGAGGACGTTGCGTTCGGTCCGGAAAATATGGGGGTGGAGCCGTCTGAAATCCGCACGAGGGTGGATGAAGCGCTCACGGACGTGGGAATGGAGGAATACAAAACGCACGCGCCGCACCAGCTTTCCGGCGGGCAGAAACAGCGGATTGCGATCGCCGGGATTATCGCGATGCGGCCGCGGTGCATTGTGCTGGACGAGCCGACCGCCATGCTGGACCCGCGGGGCCGCAGCGAGGTCATTTCGACCGTCAAACGGCTGAACAGCGAGCTTGGCATTACGGTTGTCCTGATCACGCACTATATGGAGGAAGCGGCGCAATGTGACCGCGTGGTGGTGATGAACGACGGGGAAGTCCTGTTGGACGATACGCCGCGCAGGGTGTTTTCCCATGTGGAGCAGCTCAAATCTGTGGGGCTTGACGTCCCGCAGGCAACCGAGCTTTGCTGGCAGCTGCGCAAAAACGGCTTTGACCTGCCCGACGACATTTTGACGGAAGACGAATGCGTCGAGGCAATCTCCGCGCTATTGGAGGCTAAAAAATGATTGCCATAAAAACTGAAGACCTGACCTATGTGTATTCGGCAGGTACTCCTTTTGAAAAAACCGCGATTGACCACATCAATCTGGAAATCGAGCAGGGGGAATTCGTCGGGGTCATCGGGCATACCGGCTCCGGGAAATCCACCCTGATCCAGCACTTTAACGGCCTGCTGAAACCGACCTCCGGCCGGATTCTGATTAATGGGGTCGATCTGTGGGCGAAAGAAACAAAAATCCGGGATTACCGCTTCAAGGTGGGCCTTGTGTTCCAGTATCCCGAATATCAGCTGTTTGAGGAAACGGTTTATAAGGATATTGCTTTCGGGCCCGCGAATATGGGGCTGTCCCCCGCGGAAATAGACGAACATGTGCGCGACGCGGCGGAATTTGTCGGGCTCAAGCCCCATCATATGCAAAAATCGCCGTTTGAGCTTTCCGGCGGGCAAAAGCGCCGGGTGGCGATCGCCGGCGTGCTTGCGATGAATCCGGAAATTTTAGTGCTCGATGAGCCGACCGCCGGTTTGGACCCCAAAGGGCGGGACCGGATTTTGGGTCAGATCAAGCAGTATCACAAGGCAAGGGGCACAACAATCCTGCTGGTTTCCCACAGTATGGAAGACATCGCGCGCTATGCGCGTAAGGTGCTTGTGTTAAATCATTCGGGGGTCGCAATGTATGACGACGTTGCCACGGTCTTTTCCCGGGATAAGGAAATCAGCCAAATGGGGCTTTCCGTTCCGCAGGTCACAAGGATTTTCTCCAGGCTGCGCGACCGCGGCTATCCGGTCAGCGACAGCGTTTATACAATGGATTATGCAAAGCAGGAGCTTCTTTCCCTGCTTTCGGGAAAGGAGGGATGAACCGTGCTGCGTGATATTACGATAGGACAGTATTTTCCGGGGAAATCCATACTGCACCGCCTTGACCCGCGCGTTAAGATCGTGCTGACGCTGGCTTTCATCGTTATGCTGTTCATTGCCTCCAATCCAATAGGGCTTCTGGTGGGGATTCTGTTTCTGGTGTTTACCTATGGGATTTCCAGAATTCCTCCCATTATGATTCTGAAAAGCCTGAAACCGGTCCTGCCGATCATTTTATTTACATCGGTGCTGAACATGTTTTTTATCGAGGGGACGCCCCTGTTTCAATGGTGGATTCTGAAAATCACACTGGAAGGGGTTACAACCGCCATTGTGATGAGCATCAGAATCCTGTGCCTGATCGCGGGCACCTCGCTTCTGACCTATACCACATCCCCGATCGCGCTGACCGACGGCATCGAGCGCCTTTGCAGCCCGCTCAACCGGCTGAAGCTGCCGGTGCATGAACTGGCGATGATGATGACCATCGCGCTGCGCTTTATCCCGACCCTGATCGAGGAGACGGATAAAATCATGTCGGCGCAGAAAGCGCGCGGGGCTGATCTGGAGACGGGCGGCCTGATGCAGCGCGCCAGAGCGCTGATTCCGATTCTGATTCCGCTGTTCGTGTCGGCGTTTCGCCGCGCGGACGAGCTGGCCGTCGCGATGGAATGCCGCTGTTACCGGGGCGGCGAAGGGCGCACGAGGATGAAGCAGCTGAAAATTCAGATGTATGACATCTGGTGTTCGGTTTTTGTCGGCCTCTGCGTCGCCGCGGTCATCTTGATCAATCTGTTCGCGCCTGTCGTCCTGCATATGTGAGGCTGTGGATATGCAGGAACGCCAGCTTTTATTAACGGTGCGGTTTCGCGGGACGCGCTATCACGGCTATCAGGTGCAGCCCAACGGGGTGACCGTTGCGCAGGTGATACAGGATGCCGTAGAGCGGGTATTTGAAAGCAGGCTGGACATTAAGGGCTGTTCCAGGACCGATGCCGGCGTCCATGCCAACGGGTTTTGCCTGTCGCTGCATACCGTTTCGGGCATCCCCTGCGATGCGGTGGTTCGCGCGATGAATGTCAACCTGCCGGACGATGTGGCCGTGACCGGCTGCCGTGAGGTGCCGCTTGGGTTTCATCCGCGCTATGACTGCGCCGGGAAACGCTATCTGTACCAGATCTATAACGGCCCTGTAAAAAATCCGTTTCTTACCGATCTTGCCCTGTTTCATAAATATCCGCTGGACGAGCACCTGATGGACGCGGCGGCCCGCAGCTTTTTGGGTACGCATGACTTTTTGGCGTTTTGCTCTGCGGGAAGTAAAATTGAGGATACGGTGCGCACGGTCACAGCGGCTTCTGTTACAAGAAAGGGCGAAATGGTGACTTTTTCCGTGACCGGGGACGGGTTCCTTTATAACATGGTGCGGATCATGGCAGGTACCCTGCTGGACGCCGCCCGCGGTATTTTTGCGCCGTCGGATATCTCCCGTATGATAGAGGGGCGCGACCGTTCTGCGGCGGGCGCCACGGCGCCGGCCCATGGGCTCTATCTTGACGAAGTTTTCTACGGGGAAATAGGATCATCCAAAATTACTTAGCGAAGGGGGCTGCGGGATGGCGAGGCTGACAGATTTGGAAAAAGTGCGCCGCCAGCGGCAGCGCCGCCGTACAGTCCGCAATCTGCTGCTGCTGGCAGTGTTTGCGGGGGTGGTCTGGCTTGGCATGTGGGTGGTTCAGCGCGCGGGCGACCTTGACCTGAAGACCGCCTACAGCGATATTAAGGCGGAAATTACGACCGGTTCCGGCTATCCGGTCCCGCTTCCCGGCGGCAAAAATGCCCGTTTAGACGCCGTGGATAATGTCGTGGTGCTTCTTTCCGACACAAATTTATATTCTTATAACGCGTCGGGCAGGCAGATGCTGAATGTACAGCATGGGATTATTAACCAGGGGATGGTGACGGCGCAGGACAGGATGCTGCTTTACGACCGCGGAGGCGACAAACTGTCGTTATATTCAAAATCCGAGCAGCTTCAAACGCTGACAACGGAATATAAAATTTATACAGCCGATTTGGCGCAGACCGGGATTTATGCGGTGGCAACCTCATCACGGGAGTATATTGCGCACGTTAAGGTATATAACAAGTCAAATCAGGAAATTTTTAACTGGTATTCTTATCAGAAGCCGGTCGTGAGCGTGTCGCTTTCTGATTACAAAGAGGAAATGATGGTGGGCTGTGTGGATGCCGCGGACGGCAGCTACCTTTCCAGCATCAGCAAGTTCCAATTCAGCATCAATCAGGAACTTGGCCGCGCGGAATTCCCGGACGAGCTGCTGTATTCTGTGGATTATGAAAGCGCCGCACAGGTGCGCGCGTTGACCGACCGCCGCGCGATTTTGTTGAATCAGGAGCTGAAAGAGCTGGCATCCTATGATTATGGCGGTCAAAAAATCAACCGGACTGCGAGTTCCCCGGATGGGATGCTGGTCCTGGTGCTGGGCGACTATGCCGAGGACAAGAAACTCACAGTGGTGTCTCTCGACAAGGAATTTAATCTCCTTGGCAAATTCACGGTTGACCATGATATCTCGGATATCGCATGTGCGGAAAGCCATGTGTTCCTGGCTTCTAAAAACCAACTGGAAATTTATGAGCCCGGAGGCACCCAATTGGTGAATAACCAGGTGAACGGGATCCAGAAAATACGCCCGGCGGGGGGACAGCTCTATTACGTAACCGTATCGGAGCTGGACAGCATGAATATCCGGGAACTGCTTGCGCCGGCAGAAGAGGCTTCTTCCGGCAAACAGGCGGCTTCCGATGCAGACAGTTCCGCAGGTCCGGTTTCCCTTCTGCCGGAAAGCGGGGAAGAACCGGACGGCGATTCCGGAGACGGTTTTGAATCTGCACCTGCGGACAGCTCTTCGCAGCCGGATGCGGAAAACGGGGGAAACGTTTCCTTCCCTGAACTGGAAGCGTAACTGAGAATTTTATTTGTAAGTTCTGCAAAAATTTGATACAATAACGGGATAAGGAAAGATTTTCCCGGCCTGGTTGAGTCCTGCAGAAAAAAGGGGGATTTATGGAACAGCTTATGGCCATCTGCCTGGATTTTGTCGCGGTTGGAATTGTGCTTTGGTGTATGAACGCGGCGGCAAAGAAAGGCTTTTTACGCACGGTTGTGCAGATGATCGCGTATCTTGTCATTCTTCTGGCTTCATCGTTTTTAAGCCGCGCGGCCGCTCCGGTTGTTTATGACCATGTGGTGCAGCCAATGATTTTTGAAAGTGTCCAGCCCCGGCAGGAAAAAAATCCGGATAACGCCGCGCTGATTTCTATGGCTCCGCGGGGTACACTGTCTATGACGGATTCTGCATTGGATTCGCTGGATTCCCTGCTCTCCGACAGTTTAAAAGACAGCGGTGTTCTCGACGATCTCGCAGAAGCCGCGCTGAGGCCGCTGATGATCAGCGCAATTTCCATGATAGGCTTTTTTATTATTTTTGCGCTGCTTTCCCTTTTATCCAATCTGCTGTTATCCGCGCTGGGGATCATTGACCATATTCCCGTCATTGGGACAGTCAATGCCGTGCTGGGCGGCGCGGTTGGGGTATTCCAGGGGCTTTTGCTGGTATTGGTTCTGTGCGTCCTGCTCAAAGGGCTGCTTCATCTGCACCCCGGCGGATGGCTGCTGCTGAATGAGGACGTGCTGAAACGTACCTATTTGTGCCGTTATCTGCTTAATTTGGATTTGATCGGGCGTCTGTTTGCATGATTGATTTTGGGGGTGTCCGCAATGAAACTCAATATTCCCAACACGCTTTCCCTGATCAGAATTTTGCTGATTCCGTTGTTTTTGTGGAAATTCCTGAGCGCGGACACTCAGCTGGATTATACCTTTTCGGCTGCGATACTTGCCGTTTCCGGGCTTACCGATACGGTTGACGGCGCGATTGCGAGAAAATTCAACATGATCACGCAGCTTGGGAAAATTCTGGACCCTCTGGCCGATAAGCTGACGCTTGCTTCCGTCATCGCGGCGCTTTGGATCAAACGCCCGTATTTATGGTGGGTGTGCGCGCTGCTGATTTTAAAAGAATTGCTGATGCTGCTCGGCGGCCTGCGGCTCCATACCCGGAAAGTAACCATTGAGGGTTCCAAATGGTTCGGGAAATTGGCTACGGTCATGTTCTATGTTATCATGATTGTAATTGTGGCGGTCCCTGTTCTGGAGGATCATATCATTGCCGGGCTGCTGCTCTTTTTATTGATGTTTATGCTGTTTGCGTTTTTGCAGTATGCTCTGCTGTTCAGGCGCTTGCTCACAAATATGCATCATAATGAATAAAAAAATAAAATAGAGGTATTTAGTATAAATTTTTCATCAGGCATTAATATGGTGTTCATATGAAGCATATAGAATATAATTCGGGAAATTACCCAACATGTGCGGACTTTGTATCGTATATGTAAAGAAAAAGGTGAAGATTCTATGGATATGATGTGTTCAAGGTGTAAAAAGCGTCTGGCAGTGGTGTTCATGACCCGTCTGGAAGGCGACAAAACAATTAATGAAGGGCTTTGTCTCAAATGCGCCAAAGAGATGGGGCTGAAACCTGTCAGCGATTTAATGGATAAAATGGGAATCACTGATGATGATCTTGACAATATGTCGGATCAAATGATTGATATGTTCGGTTCGGACGGCGAAAGCGGTTTTGAAATGGGCGGGGCGCAGTCCATGCCGTTTCTTCAGAATATCATGGGGATCGGCGGCAACGCAATTGTTCCGCAGGAAGAGGAAAAAGACGAGAAAAGCCGTTTGGAATCGGACGATGGGAATTTGCCTGTCCGCGAGCGCACAAAAAAGGAACGCCGGACAAGGGGGGCGCCCGAAAAAAAATACAAGCATCTCGAAGCGTATTGCGAAGACCTTTCGCGCAAAGCGGAAGAGGGCAAAATCGACCGGATCGTGGGCCGTGACCGTGAGATCGGGCGCGTCATTCAAATTTTGAACCGCCGGACCAAGAACAATCCCTGTCTGATCGGTGAACCCGGTGTCGGAAAAACCGCCGTGGCCGAGGGGATTGCCCAGCGGCTTGCAAGCGGTGACGTCCCGTTCCGCCTGGCAAATAAAAAACTGTATCTGCTTGATCTGACTGCTCTGATTGCCGGAACACAGTTCCGCGGCCAGTTTGAAAGCCGTGTCAAGGGACTTGTGGAGGACATAAAAGAAGCAGGGAATGTCATTCTGTTTATTGACGAGGTGCACAACCTTGTCGGGGCAGGGGATTCCGAAGGGTCCATGAACGCTGCCAACATCCTGAAGCCTGCGCTTTCGCGGGGCGAAATTCAGGTAATCGGTGCGACCACGTTTAATGAATACCGCAAAAATATTGAAAAAGATGCCGCGCTGGAACGCCGTTTTCAGCCGGTTACCATAGAGGAACCCTCCATATCCGATGCAGTAGATGTGATCAAGGGCATTAAGGGCTATTATGAGCAGCACCATCGGGTGGTGGTAAGCGACGAACTGGCCCGCATGGCGGTGGTCCTGTCCGAACGCTATATTACCGACCGCTACCTTCCCGATAAGGCGATTGACCTGTTGGATGAAGCCTGTTCCTGCGCTGTTCTGCGCAATAAGCAGCTCGCGGAATATGATAAGCTGTATAAAGAGGAGGAAGACACGACCGAAAGCCTGGAGAATCTCGAAGCCCAGACCGACCGGCTGGATTACGAAGCAATCGCCAGGCTGCGCGGGGAAAAAATTGTGCTGGAGGAAAAGCTGAAAGAGCTTGCGCCGGCCGCAATCAATCAGCCGGTCACGCTTGACGATATGGCGAATGTCATCGAGCTGTGGACAGGGATTCCCGCCGCCAAAATCCGTGAAACCGAAATGCGCCGGGTTGCAAAGCTTGAGCCGGCTTTAAAGGAAAAAATTATCGGGCAGGATGAAGCGGTTGAGCTGGTTGCGGCGGCCGTACGCCGCAGCCGTGTGCAGATTTCCGCGCGCCGCAGGCCCGCGTCGTTTATCTTTGTCGGGCCGACAGGCGTCGGAAAGACCGAACTGGTCAAAGTGCTTGCCAAAGAGCTGTTTGACGCGACAGACCCGCTCATCCGTCTGGACATGTCCGAGTTTATGGAAAAGCACAGTGTCTCCCGGATTGTAGGTTCTCCTCCGGGCTATGTCGGTTATGATGAGGCCGGGCAGCTGACGGAAAAGGTGCGCCGCAAGCCGTATTCGGTTGTACTGTTTGATGAGATCGAAAAAGCCCATCCTGATGTTTTGAATATCCTGCTGCAGATCCTCGACGAGGGGCGTATTACCGATGCGCACGGGCGGGTTGTTTCTTTTGAAAATACCGTCATTGTGATGACATCCAATGCGGGCAGTGAACATAAGGAGAGTGCGGTCGGCTTTAACCGGCAGCCGGGCGAAATCGCAAAAGAAAAAGTCATGAAGGCGCTTTCCGATTTTCTCCGTCCGGAATTCCTTGCGCGTGTGGATGAAGTCGTCGTGTTCCGGCCCCTGGACGAGCAGAACTTTCAGAAAATTGCCGTGCTGATGCTGGGTGAGCTGAAAGACCCGCTGAATGAAAAAGGGATTAAGTTTGGCTGGGATGAAGCCGCCATTTCCTATATTGCCCATAAGGCTTACGGTAAAAAGAGCGGGGCGCGCGATCTGCGTACCATTATCCGCAAGGAAGTGGAGGACGCGATCAGCCTGAGGCTGGTGGAAGACCCCGACAATATGCCGGCGCTGATGAAGCTGACTGTTGAGGACGAACAGCTCAAGCTTCTCTGCCAGTAATTGATAAACTTTACAGAAAACAACTGAAAAAGGGGATCCTTCCAGTATCGGAAGGATCCCCTTTTCGTATATTATTTATTCGTGCCTGATGGCTTCCAGCGCGGAGATTTTCATGGCGCGGTTTGCCGGCAATATGCCGGAAAGGATGCCAATCAGCGTGGCAAAAACGATCGCGAGTCCGACCAGCCAAAGCGGGATTACGGAGATTGGCGCCTGAGAGGCCGCGTCCGTACCCATGCCGCCCATCATAAAAGCGCCGGACATCATTTTTCCGCCGCCGGCCATGTCGTTTGCGTTTTGTGCAGCCCCAAAATAATTCATCGCGGTTGATATGGCGAAGCTGATGCCGACGCCCGCGATGCCGCCTATAAACCCAATGACTCCCGCCTCCATCAAAAAAATCGAGCGGATATTGCCGACCTTGCAGCCAAGCACCTTCATAACGCCGATCTCCCGGGTGCGCTCATAGATGGACATGATCATCGTGTTCATAATGCCGATGGCGGCGACAAACAGCGATATCCCGCCCATAATGCCGAGAAAAAGCTGCTGTTTCCGGGCGCTTTCCTGCATGGGCTTGCGGATGGTTTCCATGGATTGGGTTTCAAATCCCATATCCTTGATCTGTGTCTCCACCGGGTCGACGTCTTCCATCGTTTTCACAAGGACAGTTGCCTGATTATATCCCTGCTGTTCCTCGTTTTTGTTGACGCTGATTTTGTTGGCCTTGATGTATTGCGCTTCCAGTTCCTTCACATCGTCAATATCCATCAGAATGCCGCGGGATGTTTCATATCCCTTGTCCCAGTCCTCTTTCATGCGACCGACCGGATGCAATTCGCGGGTGATGACAGTGGAATCGGCAGAATCCTCTTCCATTTTTTCGCTTCGCAGGGTAAGCTCATCCTGGTTAATATCTACAAAAGGCTCCTGGAGCACTTTTCCGGAAGCGTCTGTTTCCGGCCAGCGGTAGTTGTCAAACTTCTTTTTTGTATCCTCAAAGTCGTAAGCAAGATATTCGCCGATCAGGATATCAATCGGTTTTTTAGGATTTAACTGCGGGCCTTCCGGATAATTCCCCTCCAGCAGCTGGTAGCCCATTTTCGGCATCGCCGACGAATAAATTCCCTGAATATTTAAATACGGAATGCGGTAACGGTCATCTTTACCGGCGTAAATGCCCGCATTCAGGTAGCGCGGATTATAAATCGGTGTAGCCACCTCCACGTTTGGAAGCGCCTGCATTTTAGCAATGGCGGCGTCGTCCAAAACCGCCTTTTCCTCGCCCTGACCGCTGTACCCGTAATTCATGACGTTGATCATGGTGAGCCGGCTGCCCATCTGCGCGATTGTCAGATCGAGCTGGACATTCATCCCGATGCCGATTGAAATCATAACCACGATGGAACAGGTGCCGACAATCACGCCCACAACAGTGAGGAGGGTACGCATCTTGCGGCGCAGCAAATTCCCTATGCACATGGAAATGATGTCAGAAATCTTCATCCTGCTCCTCCATCTTTTTTTCTTTATGTGCACGGTACAGCTTCTTCGCAAAGGCAAACAGTATAATTGCTACAATGCCTCCGGCTACCCAGGTCCAGAGCGGGACTTCGCTGTACCAGGTGACAGGCTCCGCTTCCATTCCTTCCGGGTTCATTGCGAATTCTCCATTGTCGGGCGGCATGACGTTATTCGCCTGGGCAGTCGCGCTGAAAGGCGCCCGTAGCTCTCCGACATGCATGTTGGCGTCTTCATAGGTGA
>JAEXAZ010000074.1 GCA_023394255.1 Bacillota bacterium
CGTCATAATTGCTCAATTGCTGCGACATCCGGTTCATTGCGAGGTTCAGCGCGTCAATTTCTTTCAGACTGGTTTTTTCTTCCGACAAACAAAAATTGCCGGCGCCGATCTGAGCGGCATGGCTGCAGAGCCGCCTGATCGGGCGGGAAATGCTCCCCGCCACCAGCCACATGGCAAGCAGCGACAGCGCCGCGAGAAACGCGGTAATCAGCAGCACCAGCTTTGCGACCCCGCTGAGCAGGGAATCCGTATTATTCACAGGCGTGTAAGCGATGAGATAGTTCGCCCGGGCCCTTGCTTTGTCCATCTGCTGAAAATACGCAATATACTGCCGGCCGTCCAGCGTAAGGCGTTCAGTGTGTTTTTGCGACATAATCTGCCCGCCGGAGGCCAACTGCGCCGCATAGTAGGCGTACAGGCTCTCGGAACCCGGCTGGCCGTCAAACTCTTTTGGATAAACCGGCTCGAATTTCGCATTCAGAATCATCACATAGGTATCATTTTTCTCCTTGCGCAGCAGGGTCTTCATTTGGGAAAGAAATTCTTTCGCCTGTACGGTTTCCTCCTGCCTCTGCTCTTTGCGCGTCACAGCATTTGTATCTGCCGGTTCCTGAAAAATCTGGTCTGCAAGGGGCTGAACGGCCTGCAGCATTTTTTTCAGATCCGCTTCCGCCAACCCCTGTACATAGGCCTTTGCCGTCACGTCAAAAACCAGATACGCAGCCAGCGGAAAAAGCAGAAGAAGGAGCAGCACCGGAAGGAAAATCCGGCTTTTAATGCTCATCTTTCTCATCTGTCTTCTCCCCCGCTAAGCCGGAAGCCATAGCCCCATACCGTTTCGATCTGCACAGAGCTGCCCTGCTCTTTCAGCTTTCTGCGCAGCCTTTTTACCAGATCGTCCGCAACGCGGGTATCCGCATCAAAGTCGAACTGCCACAGGGATTTCAAAAGTTCCGGCTTGCTTACCGCGCGCTCCCTGTTTTTGATCAGATAGGCCAAAAAATCAAATTCAGTGGGAGTTGCAGGGAACAGATCGCGCCCTCTTCTTGCGATGCGTTTCTGGAGCGACAGTTCGAGGTCGCCGTAACGCAAGATTTCTGCATTGGCGGCGGAAGTTTTGCCCATCTCCATACGCCGAAACAGCGCTTTGACACGCGCCACCAGTTCCAGCGGCGAAAAAGGTTTCACCAGATAATCGTCGCTGCCCAGATTAATGCCGGTGATCCGGTCCAGCTCGCTGTCTTTGGCGGAAACGATCATCAGGGGGATGTCGCTTTTCTGCCGGATCATCGCGCACAGGCTCAATCCGTCAATGCCCGGCATCATGATATCCAAAATAATCAGATCGGGCGGATTTTCCGTAAACGCGGAAAAAAGGCTGGTTCCGTCCGCGAAACAGGTCGTTTCGTAGCCCTCTTTCGACAGGAAGGTCTGGATCAGCAGCCGGATATTCTTTTCATCATCTGCTATATAAATTCGCTTGGACATCCCGGTTCTCCTTTTATTTTACTAGACTCACTATAGCATCCGGCAGCCCTCCCGTAAATACTTGCCGCAAATTTGCCGCATTTTGGCCGTTTTATGATTCCATGGCTGGTGTTAAAATAAAATTGTTCCATGTAATGCGGGACAGGGTTTGTATTTGGAGAGTGCAAACCCTGTCCCGCACATGACCTTTCTATAGACGATTGTGAATTTAACCGCACAATTGCCGCATTTATACCGTGGATTAAACCCTGCCGCAGATGCTATGCTGTATGCAGGGGAAACGAAAACCTTTTGAACAGGCGTTTCTCAATTTAAAGCAACAGGAGTGTTACCATGAAAAGAACATTGTCCGTCTTATGCGCCGCCGCAATCCTCTGCGGCATGTCTCTGCCCGCTTTTGCCGCAGATTCCGACAAAGAAGCCCGGCAGGCATTCCGGGAATCCATTGCCGCACAAAAACAGCAGATCAAAGAAAACCGCGCCGGACTGAAAGCACTTTCGGAATCCAACAAAGAACTCCGCGCCGCAATCAAAGAAATCATCAGGGCCAATAAATCCGGAGAAACCCCGAATCTTACCGAAGAACAGCTGCAGCAGGTTCAGGCCCTGCGGCAGGAAATCAAGGATGTCCGCGCCTCCTATGGAGACACAAAAGGCAAGATCAAAGAGATTCTGACGGCGAACAAGGAGAATATCAAAAATATGGACTTTGACGCCACAATCGCCGCACTTGAAGCGGCGGCTGACATGCAGGATACACGCCTGGACAAAAAGACCGACGTTCAGCGCTTGCTGGACGAGATCAGTGATGTCTTGGATTAGCCTCAGCGCCATTGATCTCATTACGCCAAAACGCCGCCAGACAATTGGCGGCGTTTTGGCAGGAGGGAAATGAGAAAAAGCAATTTTCGACAATATTCGGTTCTTAACTATTATATCGGCCAAAAATCGGATTATCAAAGAGTCTAATAAAAATTTTTTAGAGGATCTCCGTGCCAATGATCATTGGTACGGAGATCCTCCACTGTTTCCAACCATCATGACAGGGCAGACGGCTCTTATTTTCCGAAGAACAGCTCCAGATCGTCCTCAACAGTACCGATGCCGGCAATGCCGAAGTTTTCCACCAGTACCTTCGCAACATTGGGAGAAAGGAACGCGGGAAGGGTAGGGCCGAGGTGGATGTTCTTAACACCGAGATACAACAGGGCCAGCAGGACAATCACAGCTTTCTGCTCATACCAGGCGATATTGTAGATGATCGGCAGATCGTTGATATCGTCCAGACCGAATACCTCTTTCAGCTTGAGGGCGATGACGGCGAGAGAGTAGGAGTCGTTGCACTGCCCGGCGTCCAGCACGCGGGGGATACCGCCGATGTCGCCCAGATTCAGCTTATTATACTTATATTTTGCGCAGCCGGCGGTCAGGATCACCGCGTCCTTGGGGAGGGCCTTTGCGAAATCGGTGTAATAGTTTCTGGATTTCGCCCTGCCGTCGCAGCCCGCCATGACAACAAACTTTTTGATCGCGCCGGTTTTGACCGCATCGACAACTTTATCCGCCAAGGCAAGCACCTGGTTGTGGGCAAACCCGCCGATGATCTCGCCGGTTTCCAGCTCGGTCGGGGACGCGCACTTCTTTGCGTGTTCAATGATGGCGGAGAAATCCTTTTCCTCGCCGATGCCGCCCGGAATGTGCTTACAGCCCGGGAATCCGGCGGCGCCGGTGGTATACAGCCGGTCTTTATAGCTGTCCTTCGGGGGAACAATGCAGTTGGTCGTCATCAGGATCGGGCCGTTGAAGCTTTCAAACTCTTCTTTCTGTTTCCACCATGCGTTTCCGTAGTTGCCGACAAAATGCGGATATTTCTTAAACGCCGGATAGTAGTGGGCAGGCAGCATTTCGGAATGCGTGTAAACATCCACGCCGGTGCCTTCCGTCTGTTTGAGCAGCATCTCCATATCGCGCAGGTCGTGTCCTGAGATCAGGATGCCCGGATTTTTCCCGACGCCAAGGCTCACTTTGGTGATTTCGGGATTGCCATAAGCGGTGGTGTTGGCTTTATCAAGCATCGCCATGCCGTCCACACCGTATTTTCCGGTTTCCAGCGTCAGGGCGACCAGCTCGCTGACACCCAGCGTGTCATCCAGCGTCTTTGCCAGCGCGCTCTGCAGGAACGCGTCAACCTCCCCGTTCTCTTCCAGCAAAACGTTTGCGTGCTTGCTGTAAGCGGAAAGCCCTTTCAGGCCGTAGGTGATCAGTTCACGCAGGCTGCGGATGTCCTCGTTTTGTGTGGAAAGTACACCGACTTTTGCCGCCTTGCCGGCAAATGCTTCACGGGAGCCTTCCCAGGTCGCGGCTTCCGGCAGGTTCTCGGCGCTGCCGAGCTGTCCGAGCAGTTCTCTTTTGCGTTCTAAAGTGTTTACAATACGGGCAACGATTGCATCCTCATCAAAGTTTGCGTTGGTAATCGTGGTAAAGAGGTTCAGCGTCACCAGATGGTTGACCTCACGGCTGACCGGTTTGCCCTGTGCGCGCAGACGGGCCGTGACGGCGGAAATCCCCTTGGTTACATAAACCAGCAAATCCTGCATGGCGGCGACTTCCGGTTTCTTTCCGCAGACACCGACCTGTGTGCAGCCGGTACATCCGGCGGTTTCCTGACACTGATAGCAGAACATTTTGTTTTCCATGTTTGATTCCTCCTGATCTGTTTTTATGGAATGACTGCCGGGCATCCGCTCCGGCAGATTGCTTCGATAGCCTTATCTTATCAGGGGAAACAAAAAAATTCCGTAACCAATGTTACGGAATTCATCATTTTATAAATTTTTTTGCAGCTGTTCGAAATCCAGAACCCGGATTCGCTTCCCGTCGATTTTCAGCAATCCGTCCGCCTGCATCCTCATCAGTTCTCTGGACAGCGAAGGCCGGGCGGTGTTCAAAAAGTCCGCCAGTTCCTCCCGGTTCATGTGCAGAACTACGGTTCCGTCCGCGGAAGCATTCTGCAGCAGGATTTTCGAAATTTTCTGACGCAGGGTGGGGCTGGCCATAATCTGCAGCTTCTGATTAAGGTAGTACGCTTTCTGCGCAAGGACCGACAGCATATTGGAAATCAGCAGCGTGTGGTAATCGCAGTTTTTGCCGCAGCTGCGAAAAAGGTATTCCCTGGGCATCTGCAAAACCTTTGACGGGCTGACCGCGACGGCATAATTGTCGTATTCCTGCTTATTCAGGAACAGGAACACCTCCCCGAACAGTTCTCCGGGCTGGCTGATCGTCGTAATCCGGTTTCGCTGGCCCGACACGGTATCCCGGCAGACGGCGACCGACCCCTCCACCAAAATAAACAGTTTTTGAGGCTTGTCCTGCTGGAAAAAGATTGGCTGGTCCTTTTCATAGGCTGCCAGTTCCGAACAGCTGCATGTCAGGCAATGCCTGATATCGTCGGCAGTCATTTGAGCAAACAAAGGACATCTGGTTAATTTTGAAATCATGGTTCACCTCATGACAATCACAACCCTGCGGCAGCCGTTCAGCCGACCACCCGCAAATCCTTTGGATAGCGGTTGAGCACCTCGCAGCCGTCCTCTGTTACCAGCACAAGGTCTTCAATTCTGACGCCGAACTCACCCGGCAGATAAATCCCGGGTTCCACGGAAAAAACCATCCCTGCTTCGAGCGGGGTATCGGAGGCGCTGCTCACATCGGGCGGCTCATGGCAGTCCAGCCCGATCCCATGCCCCAGCCGGTGGGTGAAATAGGGGCCGTAGCCGCCCTGCGTAATGATATTTCTCGCCGTTTGGTCTATTTCGGAAAGCAGCATCCCTGGCTTGATTCTGGAGATCGCCGTCTCGTTGGCGCGCCTGACCAGTTCATAGACTTCCCGCTGTTTTTCGGAAACCGTCTTGTAAAAGACCGTACGGGTCATATCGCACCAGTAGCGGCCGATGGGGGTAAAGATATCGAAAATAACGCTGTCTCCCGGCTTCAGAACCGTATTGCCCGCGTTGTGGTGGGGGTCGGCGCCGTTTGCGCCGAAGCAGACGAGCTGCGTTCCCTCGCAGTCCGCGCCGTTTTGGAGAAACAGTTTGTTCACCTGCCCGGCAAGCTCATTCTCCGTAATGCCTTCCCTGACCATCCCGATGACCGACCCGACAACCAGATCATTGACACGGGAGCTTGCCCGCATACGTTCCTGCTCGTCCGAATCCTTACGCTTGCGCGCAAGGTCGACCGGAGCGGAACCCGGCACAGGCACAATATCCCGGCGCAGCTCCATCAGGCCGATCAGAAACTTGCTGAACCAGAACTTGTCGATTCCCACTTTGCCGGGTTTCAATGCCTTCGCGAGCGCCTCCACCGGGTTATCGGAGTCTGTATGGCAGACAAGGGGCAGCTCAGGGGTATCCGAAAGCCCGAAGATCGCGTTCGCATACAGAACCGCTTTCCCGGACGCGTCCAGATACAGCGCGAGCATGCGCTCATGTGGCTCCACCCAGTAACCCGTCAGGTAAAAAACAGAAGCTGTTGAAGAGACGATGATCTGCTCCAGCCCCGCTTGTTTCATATAGTCTGTGACACGGCTCAGCCGCTGTTGATTCATAAAGCCATCTCCCGCTATTTCGTCAGAACACAGACCAGCCTGCACGGCTTGTCTGTGCGGTTTTCACACCAGTGCGCTTCCCCTCTGGGAATCAGTGTGGCGTCCCCCTTGCGGCAGATCCCCTGAAAACCGCCGCTCTCGGTATAGACCTCGCCTTCCAGAAAGAACGAATATTCGTCCTCCTGATGTACCCCCGTCCCGCTGACAGGCACACGGTTGCCGGGAAGCAGCGTGATATAGCTGATTTTTACATCGCTGAAGTTTCCGGAAGCACGGAACAGCTGCCGCATCTCATACAGCGGAAGGCCCGTTACGGGAATCTGATCAAGGCTGATTTTTTCCATGGTTGACTGTCTCCTTTTTTCTTAGATCCGTTTGCGCATTCTGGGGTCGAGGTAATCCCTGAGCCCGTCGCCGATAAAGTTCGCGCCGATGGCGACGCTGAAAATCGCCAGCCCGGGGAAGGTGGAAATCCACCAGTAGTTAAAGGTCAGGACGCCGTCGCTCACCATCGCGCCCCATTCCGCCATCGGCGGCTGGACGCCGAGCCCCAGAAAGGACAGCCCGGAAAACATCAGGATCGCGTTGCCGAGGTCGAGCGTGGACATGACCGCCATCGAGCCGATGCTGTTTGGCAGAATTTCCTTATAAAGAATCCGCAGATGCGACGCGCCGAGAATGCGCTCCGCGGTGACATAGTCGTTTTCTTTCACCGAGATGACAATGCTCCTCGTCAGCCTCGCGTAGTTGGGCCACCAGATGATGGCCATTGCGAAAATCGAGTTGCTGATATTGGGTCCCAGAGCCGCCGCAATGACCATTGCGAGGATCAGCGGCGGAAAAGACTGCACCATTTCGCTGAACCGCATCATAACATCGTCCGCGATGCCGCCCAGATAGCCCGAAATACCGCCGAACAGGATTCCGACCCCGAACGAAATCATCACCGTAACAATTCCGGCCGTAATGGAAATCCTGCTTCCGTAGAGCACACGGCTGAATACATCCCGGCCGAGGCTGTCCGTCCCGAACAGGTGTTCCATGCTCGGCGCCTGAAACCGGCTTGCGATATTCTGGTCCGTGATAGGATGGTAGGGAGCAAGCACCGGAGCGCAAACCGCCACCAGGATCCATGCGGCGCAGATGACGATGCCGAGCTTGAACATGAAGTTTTTCTGTTTGAGTAACTGTCTGATCGTATTCATTCTGCAATTCCCCCCTACTGATACCGGATTCTCGGGTCAATAATACCGTAAAGAATGTCGATCAGCAGATTGATCACAACATAAGTGACCGCGATCAGCAGAGATACCCCGCAGATCGCCGGGAAGTCCAGCGTGGTAGCCGACAGGTACGCATACTGGCCGATGCCGGGCCACGAAAAGATTTTTTCCACAAACACCATGCCGCCGAGCAGATTGCAGAACCCCATGCCGCTGACGGTAATCACCGGGATGAGCGCATTGTTGAGCGCGTGCGCGATGACCACCCTGCTTTCCCTCATCCCTTTGGAACGCGCGGTCCGTATGTAGTCCATCGACATCGCTTCCAGCAGGTTGGAGCGGGTCTGGCGCGTAATCAGGCCCATGGTAAAAAAGCCGAGGACAATCGCGGGAAGGACGAGATGCGACAGTGAATCGGCAAGCATCCCCCAGTCGCCCCACGAAATGGCGTCGATGACATATAAACCGGTTCCCCCTGTCGGGTTGAAAACACGCGGGTCGATGCGCCCGCCGCTGGGGAACCATTTCAGCTTCCCGCAGAAGACCGACATGACCAGCAGCGCGAACCAGAAGCTGGGCAGGGAGACGCCGCTTACGGAAATCGCGCGCAGAATCTGGTCGGCCGGTTTATTCTGGAAAATCGCGGACAGAACGCCGAAGCTCACGCCCAGCAGAATGGCAATGATCATCGCGAAGACCGACAGCTCCACCGTGGCGGGAAAATACTGCATCAAATCCTGAAGCACCGGTCTTCCGGTCCGGATGGAAG
>JAEXAZ010000113.1 GCA_023394255.1 Bacillota bacterium
TGCGCCCGCAGCTCCCAAAATCAACGATGAGATCACGCCCAGCAGCAGGATGTCCTGCATTCTTTTGGAGAACTCAAGGAGCGTCCTCCCCTCCATAACACCCAGCAGCGCCCAGCGTTCCTGAGAAAACGGGGAATCGTCTTTATACAGATTCATGTACTGTATACTGGCATAGACATCCTTGTAATTGCGCCGGCCGCGTTCCATCAGGTAGCTGTCTTGATACACTTCCTCCGGCCGGCAGACCACAGCCGTATCCGAACCAAACAGGCCGTCGAGCACAGGGCCGCTCGATATAACCCGGCTGAACCGCAGGCCCTCCGAATCGTCCACCGCAAGGATATAGCCCCCTTTTCCACCCGCGTTTATTTCGATGTACGGCATCATCTGGCGTATGCTGTCCTGCGAAACTTCGATGCCCAGGACCGCAAGCACCTCGCCCTGGCGATTCCTCACCGGAATGGAATAAGTGATCGCCTGCTCCGTCCCGGCCGTATAGCTCCAATATCCCAGGTCGGAGGGGGCCCTGCTGAGATACTGTTTCCCGGCAAATAACGGCTTGTAATAAAAATCGGCTTCGCCGTTTTCCACAGCATCGGAGGGAAAGCGGAACGCAGGCTGCCAGCTGGGGGTTCGGCTCACACCGCAGTGTTGCAAGGTCAAAAGGGGCCCTATCGCCGCCGTCAGGTCCAAATTGCTGCCCGCAACAAAATCGGCCCCCGTCCTGCGGATTAGAATGCCCGGATTTTCTTCTTCCTGCCCCGGCTCATCAGGCTGCGCCCCGTCCTGCCCGTTCAAAACCAAAAACACGCCCGACACGGAATTACGCCGCAATATGTAAATTAATTCCTTCATACTGTCATTCAGTATTTGGGTGGACAGCTCCTGATCCGAAGCGATGTCGCCGGATGCCGACCCGGTAATCAGCAGCTGCCGCTCAATTGCCATGCGAATGATCTGGGCGGAGTCCGAAACACCGCTCCAGCGGTGGATCATTTCGTTTTGGAGATAATCCCTGCGGCCGGCCACCCGTTCGCTCATCATATCAAACGCATTTTGATTTAAGCGTTCCGCCATTCCTCCCCACATAATGATGGCAAAAAACAGCCCCATTTGCAGAATCATGGCAACCAGTATCGGAAACAGCATTTTTCTTCTGATCGAACTGCGTTTTAAATTGAGCCTGATCATTCTATTCCACATCCAAATTAGTATGATTCTTTTGATTACAGAGAACTTTTCATCTTTGCAATACGCTCAACCAGCCCATTCATGATTTTTCTGCCAGTATGTCTAAATAATGGAAAAACAGTTACATCTGATTATATCTAAAAATTCACGTTTCGTCAAAAATTTTTAAAAAACCAATTCGGATTGAACCATGCATAGGATGGGCAAACTAGCTCTGAAAGGGAAACACAGCGAATCATTTTTGTCAACATGCATAAATTTCGACCTGTTATATGGTGTATTATAGAGCAATTGTGAAGATATTTTATAAAAGATCAAAGAATATCGAATAGTATTCTGTATGATGCGCCGCTATAATATGGTCAGTGGATTCGGGCATGTTGGGAGAACATGCCAACCACGAAATGAAAAGAATTTAGGAGGAAAATTCACATGAAAAAGACACTCGCGTTTGTGCTTGCCGCCATGATGGTTTCAACCCTGGCTGCCTGCGGCGGTTCCAATGCCGAATCATCGTCTGCCGCTCCTTCTGAAGCCGCTTCCGAAGCAGCTCCCGCGTCTTCCGAAGCAGCCCCCGCCGCCGATGCTTCCGATATCACCGTCGGCGCCTGCATTTATAAGTTTGATGATACCTTCATGACCGGCGTTCGCAACAATATGACTGAAGCTGCGGGAGCACTCGGCGCCACCCTGGAGATCGTTGACTCCCAGAACAAACAGCCGACCCAGAATGAGCAGGTCGACACCTATATCACCAAAGGGGTTAACGCTCTGGCGGTAAACCCTGTTGACCTGACCGCCGCCGGCCCGATCATCGACAAAGCCATGGCGGAAGATCTTCCGATCGTATTCCTGAACCGCCAGCCTTCCGACGCGGACATGGCAAAATATGACAAGACCTGGTATGTCGGCGCAAGAGCGGAAGAATCCGGCACAATGTCCGGTGAGATCATTGCCGACTATTTCAAAGAGCATGCGGATGCCGACAAAAACGGCGACGGCAAAATTCAGTATGTCATGCTGCAGGGCGAACCCGGACATCAGGATGCTACCCTGCGTACCGAATATTCCGTGAAAGCGCTGGAAGCCGCCGGGTTTGAAGCTGACAAGCTCGCCGCCGACACCGCTATGTGGGATAAGGTCAAAGCGACCGACCTGATGAAGACCTTCATCGCCGCGAACGGCCTTGACAAGATCGAAGCTGTCCTCGCAAACAACGATGACATGGCTTTGGGCGCGATCGAAGCTCTGAAAGCGGAAGGCTACAATACCGGCGACGCCACAAAATATATCCCGGTAGTCGGCGTGGACGCGACCGCTCCCGCTCTGGCCGCTATGAAAGACGGTTCGCTGCTTGGCACCGTTCTGAACGATGGCAAGAACCAGGGCATCGCGACCATCAATATTGCCGTTGCGGCCGCGCAGGGCAAAGAAATCAATCAGGACAACGTCGGATATGAAGTCACCGACGGAAAATATGTCTGGATCCCGTATGTAAAAGTCACCGCTGAAAACTACGAACAGTTTGCCGGCTGATTTGGGATTATTTCCGGGGAACGCGGAAGCCACGCTTTCCGCGTTCCCCGGCCTACGCATTTCTGGGGGTATTTATTTTGATTAGAAGGAGGGCGATTATATGGGCGAATATGTGCTGGAAATGAATCATATCACCAAGATTTTCCCCGGCGTCACCGCACTGGACGATGTCAGCCTGAAAGTCCGCCCAGGCAGCGTTCATGCTTTGATGGGCGAAAACGGCGCCGGAAAATCCACGCTGATGAAATGTCTTTTCGGCATCTATCATGAAGACGGCGGCGAAATCATCTTAGACGGCCAAAAGGTCGAGATCGGCACTTCCAAACATGCCCTGGATATGGGCATCTCCATGATCCATCAGGAACTCCACCCAATCCGGTTCAGGCCGGTGATGGAAAACATCTGGCTTGGCAGGTTCCCCATGCGCGGCATCGCTGTGGACAAAAAAGCGATGATCCGGAAAACCAAAGAGCTTTTTGAACAGGTTGATCTGGACGTCAATCCGCAGGCGCTTGCCGGCACCCTGTCCGCCTCCACACTGCAGCTCGTCGAAATTGCCCGGGCTGTCAGCTATAACTCAAAGATCATCATTATGGATGAGCCGACTTCCTCTCTCACCGATAACGAAACCGAACACCTGTTTAAAATTATTCGGAAATTAAAGAGCGAGGGCCGGTCGATCATCTATATTTCTCATAAAATGGAAGAGATCCTAAAAATCTCCGACGAAGTGACCATTATGCGTGATGGCCGTTATGTGGGCACCTGGCCGGCGTCCGATCTGACGACCGACCTGATCATTAAGAGAATGGTCGGACGCGATATGACCAATCGGTTTCCGCCCAAAGACGGAATTACTTATTCGGAACAGCCGGTCCTGCGCGTGAACGGGCTGTCCTCCCCGCTTCCAAAATCTTTCCAGAATGTCAGCTTTGAACTGCGTAAAGGCGAGATCCTCGGCATCGGCGGCCTGGTAGGCGCGCAGCGTACGGAATTGGTCGAAGCAATTTTCGGGCTGCGGGAAATTACTTCGGGTACCGTGGAAAAAGACGGCCAGCCGTTCAAAGTAAAAAATGTGCGCGACTCCAAAGAGCGCGGTATCGCGCTGCTGACAGAAGAACGGCGCGCTTCCGGCGTATTCGGGATTTTGTCGGTGCTGGACAATACGGTCATCGCCAGCCAGACAAAGTACGCAAACCACGGTGTCCTCCAGCAGAAAAAGCGTGTTGACGCGGCGAAAGGCTCCTGCCGCCAGCTGAACGTCAAGACGCCTTCCATGGAAACGCTGATGCAGAACCTCTCCGGCGGTAATCAGCAAAAAGTTCTGATTGCCCGCTGGCTGCTGACCAATCCGGATATTTTGATTCTGGATGAGCCAACCCGCGGAATCGATGTCGGCGCAAAATATGAAATTTACACGATTATGCTGGACCTTGTGCGGCAGGGGAAATCCATTATTATGATTTCCTCCGAAATGCCCGAACTGCTTGGAATGGCCGACCGTGTTATGGTGATGTGCGAAGGAAGGGTTTCCGGATTTTTGGAAAAAGACCAGTTCGACCAGATCGAAGTCATGCGTCTGGCAACCCAATTCATAAAGTGAAATAGGAAAGTGAGGCAACTGGAATGCAAGAACATAACATTCACCGCAGGACGTATTCCGTCGCGTTCATCATTATCGGCGTAATTCTGTTTGCGTTTGGCATAGCCTTCGGCCTTGCCGTACCGGCGCTCAAACTGGAAAAAGTGATTTTCGACATGCCGTGGCTTATCGCGGGCATCGGCGCCATCGTCGCTATCTACGGAATTACGCAGTTCATTCGTTCTGAAAGTCTTGGGAATGTGGAATTCTCCAGAAAAACCGCGAGAACCTTTTTGACAAACAACGCAATCATTCTGGCACTTCTATTGCTTGTTGTCATTATCTGCATTATCGAGCCGCGGTTTATGCAATTCCGCGTTTTGCTCGACATTCTGACCATGTC
>JAEXAZ010000131.1 GCA_023394255.1 Bacillota bacterium
CTCCAGCAGGGTGATCCTGAAGGCCGTTGCAAATGCGGTTTCGCAAAAGTAAAGGCGCGGCTGAATATAAAACTGTAAAAAACCGTCCCGGCAGAAGCCGAAACGGTTTTTTACAGTTTCCAGATGATTTCCAGACTGTCGGATGACAGCAGAATTTTTTCGATGGTTCTGAAAGCGACTGCTTTTTTTTCTTCAAATTGCAGCTTTTCAAAGTCAAACTTTGCCGGTTCTTTTTTAAACTCCAAACGTTCCAGCTGTTCTATCTGTTCCAGCAGGGATTGCTTCTGCCGGTCGAGCCGCAGCAGTTCGGCATTTATGTATGTTATCAAAATGGGGGCACCTTCGGCGAGGGCATTGACCAGATGGCGGATTTTATCATCGACAGCGGATAAATCCTCCCGAAGCCGCCGGCCGGTATCTTCCGGCTGTTCCGCGCCGGTACAGCCGGAGAAAAGCGTTTTGACTTCTTCGGAGACCGCATGCTCAATTTCTATGATGGAGAGCCGGAAAGACTGGCTGCAGATTCTGTAGTTGCTGCGCCCGGTACAGGACAGGTATTTTTGCCCTTTGCTGACGGATACCTTCGCGCTGTAACCGCAGCTTGCGCATTTGAGCAGTCCGCTCAGCCAGGTATGTTTCCCTTTCCCGGTATTTTGAATCTGCCGGTTATGGCAAAGCTTATCCTGGCAGTCCAGCCACAGATCGGCGGGGATCACTCCTTTGTGGTTGAGCATGACGACCCGCTGTTCCTCCGGCTTTGTATATCGGCTTTTTGCGCGGTCACGCCTGCCGTCAATCCGGCAGGCGGAGGTTCCGTCAAATGCTTCCTCAGGGGGAAGTTCTTTGATTCCCTGCAGGGCAAAATACGCCCGGACTGCTTTTGTCGACTGCACATAGGCGGTGTTGTGCAGAATCCTTGAAATGGAAACACTGTCCCAGGCTGGCCTTTTCCCGCAGGGAATTGCTTCTTCATTCAGCTCTTTTGCGACTGTGCTCAGCGAGGTCCCCGGCGAAGCATAGGTCCCGAAGATGCGTTTTACAATTTCACATTGCCGGTTCGGGATCAGGGTAGGGGATTTTTTCCCGGTTTCCTCCGTGACCCTGCCGAGATCAAATCCGAAAGGCGCGCTGCCTCCCGCCCATTCCCCGCGTAACATCCTTTGCTGATAGTTATCCCGGATGCGTTCCGCGATGGTTTCCCGCTCCAGCTGGGCGAATACCATAATAATATACAGCATGGCGCGCCCCATGGGGGTTGAGGTGTCAAATTTTTCATTGATGGATACGAATTCGACGCCTTTGCTCTGAAAAATCTCCCAAATTCGTCCGAAATCCGCGATGGAACGGCTGAACCGGTCCATCCGGTAAACTACCACTTTTTGAATCTGTCCTGCTTTTACGGAGTCGATCATTTTTTCAAAGGAAGGACGGTGCGTATTTTTCCCGGAAAATCCCTTGTCCCTGTATATCATGAATGCGTCGCCGGCACATTCGCTCCGGCACAGTTCAATTTGCCCCTCAATGGAAAGACTGTCCTTTTTGTCCACAGACTGCCGCGCGTAGATTGCTGTCAAAGTGTGTACCTCCCCGGCAACATTGATGAATGTTACGGAGTTTTCCGCCTTTGTCTTTTGGGAGACCGGGCATTTGCATGAGGCGGCGGGCTTTCCTTTCCCTGCAGGAGTTGGCACAGTTCACAATAGACGGCGCTGATCTGCTGCTTTCTTGTGTTTTCGTCCGGATAATCGGGGTGAATATGCTTTACCGTCATACCGCCGCCTCCTGCCGTGCTATTCCAATTGTATGTAACAATCTGTGGGAACTTTACCCTCCTCCTGAAAAAGATAAAAAGCGCGGCAAGAAGCCCACAGCCGGATTGAACAGCTGTGGGCTTCTTCTGATGTAAAAGGTGTCCGATTCATTCGCGCGGCGGGGGGTGCTGTATGCCGTCGGAAGTGATATCCAGCATTTTTGCGGTTACCGCCGCTGACTGCCTTATCTGCAAGGTTTCCCCAAAATGATGCGCCGACAGTAGCAGAATAACCGCCGCGCAGCCCGCGAAGGTTTCCATCAGGCTCCCATGGCTCAGCACGACCTGACGCGTAATGGCAAACAGCAGGATTTCCATAATGGACTCGGGCGTACGGTTCAGGAATGTTTTGATAAATTCAATTCCGATCACAAGGATCAGCAGGTCCGCCAGAAAGTTCTGCAGCCCGCCGGGGCCGATGAGCGGGGAAGGAATGCAGAAATAGCTCTTCAGCAGGCAAAAACCGCAGATGGTGATTCCCGCAAATACCACCCACGAAAGTATCCCCTCAAAAATTGCCGCGGCAATTTGCAGCCCTTGCTGTGATTTTTTTCGGATGATTTGATGCAAAACCATGCTCCCTTCTGCCTGTAAAGATCATTAAGCAGGTCATTCCGGTTTGTGGCTTTTCGTGACAGGGGCGGAGGCCGAACCAACGGCAGAACGAATCATTGTGTAGGCGGTTGTGTTGTCTGCGGGTATTTTCCAGAGGCCCTCCAGAAACAAGGTCAGCCATGCGCAGGCCAGCAGGTCCGCGCAGCCTCCCGCACTCAGGTTTTGCTGGCGCATGAATGCATCAAGCTGCCACGCGGCGGCAGCTTGTTCCTGAACGGTTTGCCGTTTCTGCAACAATCTGCTGATTATTTGGCTGAACTTTTGCTGGACGCTGAGACTGGAACGATGGATCAGAGTGCTGTCGCTGACGTTTGCCATTAAGGAAAGAAGCGCGGCGGCTCCCGCTTCGTCCTTGCTGTATCCGCCCGCCAGAGACTTTTGCAGGACCGGCAGGGCGAAGTTTCTGACTGAGGGAAAGCCGCCCGCCGCTTCTCCGCGTACGCCGGTCAGCCCATATTGGATAAAAAGGAGCTCTCCGGCGGTTTTCGCGCTTTGCGCTGTGATGGCTTTGAAATCATCGAGCGCAGGGGCGGCAATCTGTGCACTCAAAGAGAACAGATCATCTTTGGATAACTCCTGTCCCTGCCGCAGCAGGCGGCCGGCGGACGCCACGAGAATCCCAAGCAGAAAGATGGCGCCTTTATGGGTGTTGACGCCGTTCGTTGCGGCGTGCATGGCGTGTTCCGCTTCCGTTCCGAGAACACGGAGTTTTAAAAACAGCTCCGCCGGCGTACCGCCGAACCGGAATCCAAGCCGCGCCGATTCGCGAAAATAGGGGAGGAGCGCCGCCGTACTGTCAATAAACAGATAGAAATCCATGTCCTGATGAGACCCGTTATTGCTGCGGTCTACAAGCCCGGGCTTTGGGGTTACGGCAACCTCGTAGAGCAATGCACGGACGGCGCACGCGGCAATCCGGCCGCAGACGGTTTCCCCGAAATAGCGCTTCATGATAGAGACGGTATGTATGGTCAGTTTGTCAACTGTGTGGGCGCGGCTTCGTGCGCAGATGGCCGCCGCCTGATCGCAGATCAGGCATTTCCGCTCCGCAAAGCCAACCTCCCGGCGGGAAATTTTGGTTGTGTCGGGTTTTAAAACGTCAATATCAAAGATACGCCCAAGCGCGCATCCTTCTTCGAGCAGGATCATCCACTGTTTGAC
>JAEXAZ010000132.1 GCA_023394255.1 Bacillota bacterium
GCCTGATGCTTGCTTTCTGGGACTACCGCACCGGCAGGTTTCCTTATGGAACACCCCCGATCTCTTATCTGTGGATTACGACGGCCCTGACGGCGGGATTTTCCGCTCTGCTGATCTATAAGCACAAACCCAATATAAAGAGGTTAAAAAACGGAACCGAAAAAAAGTTTACCTTGAAGCGGCAAAAATAAACGGGCGGCCTGCGTCATGCAGGCCGCCCGTTGATCTCTATTCACAAAAGTTCTTTCGTCGCGATGATATTTGCCGGAGAACCGCACACCTTTGGGAGAACGACGTCTCCGATGTGCACCGGCAGGGTGGCCGAGTGATGTGCAATTTCGTTCAGGCAGTCAAAAATTTTACTTTTGTCAATCGGTTCCGAGGTTCTGACCGGAAGCGGACGGCGGCAGCCCCTCACCGGCATCAGCGCCGTTACCGTCCGTTTCGGCGCGGTCAGTTCCTCCTGCGCATATTTTTTTCCGATGTTGCAGGTATACCCGCTGATTGAACGGATTTCCCCATTTTCCAGAACCGCGGAAATACGGCATCCGATCGGGCACCCGATACAAGTGATTTCCTTCACCATCTTATGACGCCTCCACTTTCACGGTAAGATCATCGGCATCCGCAATCTGCCTGAGCATTTCGGGCTTCAGCTTGAGGCTGACCATCTCCCCCGGGGTAAGGATCCGGCTGGCACGCCTGTAGATCTCTTTTCCGCCTGCCGACACGCAGACCTTTGCGTTTTGATAGACATTCCTGGGGCGGAACATGAGGGTGAGCGGCTGGTCTGCGTTTCCCACATGGATTTTCTGCGGTACGGCGCCCGATACGCCGAACCCGCTGACGACCGGTACGGTTTTCAGGCCTTGATTCAGGGTATCGGTGATATACCGCCATGCCGTCGCCCCGGCCTTTTCGGCTTCTTCCGAGACGAAATCCACCAGGTCATGCACATGCAGGACATTGCCGCAGGAGAAGATGCCTTCCACCGAGGTTTGCAGGTCTTCGTCCACTGCAGGCCCCCCGGTCGCGCCGCACAGTTCAATCCCGGCCATGCGGCTGAGCTCGTTCTCCGGAATCAGGCCGACGGAGAGCAGCAGCGTGTCGCACGCAAAATATTGTTCGGTGCCCGCAACCGGCAGCTTGGTTTCCGGATCCACCTGAGCAACCGTTACGCCCTCCAGCCGTTCCCGCCCGGCGATATCCACCACCGTGTGGTTCAGCAGGAGCGGGATGTCGTAATCATCCAGGCACTGCACAATATTTCGCTTGAGGCCGGAGGAAAACGGCAGAAGCTCCACGCAGGCGAGCACTTTCGCGCCCATAAAGGTCATTCTCCTCGCCATGATCAGCCCAATATCCCCGGAGCCCAGAATCACAACGCGCTGTCCGGGCATGATCCCTTCCAGATTCACAAACTTCTGGGCGGTGCCCGCCGTATAAATGCCCGAGCATCTCCAGCCGGGAATGGCAAGCGCCCCGCGTGGACGTTCCCTGCATCCCATTGCAAGGATGACCGCCTTTGCCTGAAAATGCTGCAGCCCGTTGCTGCGGTTAACGGCGGTCACCTGTTTGCCTCCGGTGATTTCAATGACCATGGTGCTGCACTGGTAAGGGATTTGGCAGGCGATGACCCGGTCGATGTACTTCTGCGCATATTCGGGTCCGGTCAGCTCCTCCTGAAAGGTATGCAGCCCAAATCCATTATGGATACACTGCCGGAGGATTCCTCCGAGCGTATCCTCCCGTTCGAGAATCAAAATATTCCGGCAGCCCTGCTCGTAGGCGGAAACGGCGGCGGCCAGACCGGCGGGGCCGCCGCCGATAATCAGCAGATCAACGTTACGCATGGCGCCGTTCCCCTCCTTCAAACAGATAGCTGTGCAGCAGCTTTGAGTTTTCACCGAACTTTGTGACCTCCAGCGGCGACAGATTCAGCTCCTCGCACAGGATCTGGACGGTCCTGGGCGTGCAGAAGCCCGCCTGGCACCGCCCCATGCCTGCCCTCGTCCGCCGCTTGATGCCGTCGACCGTCCGCGCGCCCACCGGCCTGCGGATGGCTTCCCGGATTTCTGCTTCCGTCACGGTTTCACAGCGGCACACGATTTTGGCGTAATCAGGGTTGGCGGCGATTGCCCTGCGGCGCCAGAGGTCATCCATCTCCCTGAACTTCGGAATCGCTTTCCGGATAGGATTGAAGCGCGGATTCTTTTTGGCGCCCAGCCGTTGTGCGACCAGATTGGCAAGATCCAGCGCGATCGCGGGCGAAGAGGTCAGGCCGGGGGATTCAATGCCGCCCGCGTTGAAAAACAGCGGCGCGTCCGGGGCTTCTCCCAGGATAAAGTCGTTTTTGTCGCTGTGGGCGCGAATTCCGGAAAAGGTCGTAATCACATCGCGCAGCGGGATGTCCTCCCAGGTCATGCCGCCGAATTTCAGGGCTTTTGCGAGCCCTTCCGGCGTGGTGCGGCTGTCCGACCTGTCCTCGATATCTTCCGCGGTCGGGCCCACCAGAATTGTGCCGTCGACGGTCGGGCTTATGAGAATCCCTTTCCCGAGGTTGGTCGGCAGCTGAAAAACCGAAGCGTGAAACACGTCGGCGTATTTTTTATCCAAAATATAGTATTCCCCCCTGCGGGGCAGGATTTTGAAAGCATATTCGGATACCATGCCGTTGATGATGTCGGAATAGAGTCCCGCGCAGTTGACGACAGCCTTTGCCTCAAAGGTTCCCGCTCGGCTTTGCACAATCCAGCAGCCGTTTCCTCTTTCCATTCCGGTGACTTCGGCGTTCCGGTAAAACTGCACGCCGTTTTCCGCCGCGTTTTCGGCGTTTGCAATTGTCAGTTCATAGGGGCAGACAATCCCCCCTGTCTCCACAAGCAGCGCAGCGCAGGCGTTTTTGCTGAGGCTGGGTTCCCGATTTTGCAGTTCTTCCCGGCCGATGACGCTGAGCTTTGGCACCCCGTTGGTTTCCCCCTGTCTTTTCAGTTCCTCCAGCCTGGGAATTTCATCCTCCGCAAAACAGACCACCAGTGACGTGTTCCATTTGAGCGGAACATCCAATTCGGAGCAAAGCTCCTGAAACATCCGGTTGCCTAGTACATTATATTTTGCCTTCAGTGTGTGGGGCTTTGCGTCATAGCCTCCATGCACGATCGCCGTATTGGCCTTGCTTTGCCCTTCGCAGATATCGGCGGCTTTTTCCAGCAGGGCAATTTTCAGGTCATACCTTGCCATACTGCGCGCGACAGAGCAGCCGATGACCCCGCCGCCGATCACAATGACATCCAACATCTTCTTGAACACCACCTTTTGACTGCCCTGTTTCGGAGAAGGAGGGCAATCTGAAAATCGAAAAAATTCCATAAGAATGCAGGGGCATACAGGACGATGTTTGCCCCTGCAGATCGAATTGCTTGGAGGCTACCAGGGAATGGCGTTAAACAGGAGAACCGCGAGGATTCCTCCCACAATCGGGCCGAATACAGGGACAACCAGGCCGTATCTGAAGTTGGAGCCGCCTTTGTTTTTAATCGGCAGCACCGCGTGCGCAAGCCGCGGGCCAAGGTCACGGGCGGGGTTGATCGCATATCCGGTCAGGCCGCCAAGGGACATACCGACCGATACGATGATTCCGAAAACGAGCAGGTAGTTTACGCCAACCGTGCCCGCGCCCACAACGTTTCCGGTGCCGAGGATGGCGAATACCAGCACAAAAGTACCGACCAGCTCGGAGAAGAAGTTGCGGGGGGGATTCGGAATGGACGGGCCGGTCGAGAAGCACCCGAGGATGGTTCCCGCGTTTTCCGTCGCGTCGAAGTGGTCTTTAAAGAGCAGGTAAACAATCACGCCTCCGCAGAAGCCGCCGAGTATCTGGGAAATGATGTAACCCGGCACCAGTCCCCATGCAAGGCCTCCGTTCATTGCGATTGCAATGGTCACTGCCGGATTGAAATGCGCTCCGGACGCCGCCCCGAAGATGAACGCGGGCAGCAGAACGGCAAGGCCCCACGCAAAGGTGATCTGGACAGAGCCGGCGCCCTTCATGCCGGATTTTGTGAGTGTAACATTTGCAACAACACCGTCGCCGAGAATAATCAGAAGAGCTGTCCCAATAAATTCCGCAATAAATGGCAGCATGCGATTACACCTCAATTCTTGATATTTTATGGTTTACCGGGCTAACTTTTTGCCCAGCCCATTGCACATTTGACCGCTTTGTTCCAGCCCGCAATCAGTTTGGCGCGTTCTTCTTCCTCAATCGCGGGTTTGAAAATCCGGGAGATCTGCCAGTTTTTGACGACATCCTCTTTGCTTGCCCAGTATTTCACTGCCAAACCGGCCAGATAGGCAGCGCCCATTGCTGTTGTTTCCACGCACACCGGACGATGTACAGGCGCGTCGATGACATCCGCCTGGAACTGCATCATAAAGTTGTTGGCACACGCGCCGCCGTCAACCTTGAGCGCGTTGAGGGTGATCCCCGAATCCTGCTGCATCGCTTTGAGCACGTCATGGGTCTGATAAGCCAGCGATTCCACGGTGGCGCGGATGATATGATATTTATTCACGCCTCTTGTCAGCCCGACAATCGCGCCTCTGGCATACTGATCCCAATAGGGCGCTCCGAGACCTGTAAAGGCCGGGACGACATACGCGCCGTTTGTGTCTTTTACTTTTGTCGCCATATATTCCGAATCCGGGGCGCTGTCGACCAGCTTCACCTGATCGCGCAGCCACTGGATAGCGGCTCCTGCCACAAAGATGGAACCTTCCAGCGCATAGTTGACCTTTCCGTCAAGCCCCCACGCAATGGTGGTAACCAACCCGTTTTTGGAGTAAACAGGGGTCTCGCCCGTGTTCATCAGAAGGAAACAGCCGGTCCCGTAAGTATTTTTCGCTTCGCCCGCGTTGAAGCACGTCTGGCCGAAAAGCGCGGCCTGCTGGTCGCCCGCGGCTCCGGCGATCGGGATGGGGCTTCCGAAGAGGGTCGATTCCGTCTCCCCGTAGACGCAGCTGGAGGGCTTCGCTTCCGGCAGCATGGACGCGGGGATATTCAGTTCTTTCAGGATTTCCTCGTCCCACTTCAATTCCTGGATATTGAACAGCAGTGTGCGGGATGCGTTGGAATAATCGGTGACGTGGACTTTGCCTTTGGTCAGCTTCCAGATCAGCCAGGTGTCGACGGTTCCAAACAGCAGGTCGCCCGCTTCGGCTCTTTCGCGCACGCCTGGAACGTTGTCGAGAATCCACTTCAGCTTTGTTCCGGAGAAATATGCGTCGATGACCAGGCCGGTCTTTTGACGGAAACTGTCGACCAGGCCTTTTTCTTTCAGGCTGTCGCAGTATTCCGAAGTGCGGCGGCACTGCCACACAATTGCGTGATAAACCGGTTCGCCGGTATTTTTATCCCAGACAATGGTGGTTTCGCGCTGGTTGGTGATTCCGATTGCCGCAATGTCTTCGGCGGACGCGTTGATTTTATGCATAGCCTCCTGCGCCACACCGATCTGTGTGGACCATATCTCCATGGCGTCGTGCTCGACCCAGCCGGGCTTGGGGAAATACTGCGTGAATTCTTTTTGGGCCACGCTGATCATTTCACCCTTTTCATTGAAAAGAATGCAGCGCGAGCTGGTGGTTCCTGCGTCCAGGGCCATAATGTACTGTCCCACTTTGATTCCTCCCGACATAAATTGATATTAGGATTTCGTCCAATATTTTGTGAAATTAATACAAAATATCTTGTGGAAATATCGTAGCATTGTTTAATATCGAAGTAAATGAACAATGAAGCCGTTTTGTCTATACAGTTTTCTGTTTTGTCTAACGAAAGAGCGGGAAGCCCCGATGAACAGGCTCTTTGCACAATTTGAGAGGATCTGAACGCAGTGCGGTTCATCGTTTCGTCCTATAAGCTGCCTGTCATTATCGACCTCCCCTTTTCCTGTTTTGCGTTTATCAATCCAAAATGGGGTAATACTTGATATATTGTTACTTCATTTCTTTAATCTTACATACATATTTTACCCCATTTTGGATTAAAAGTCAATAGTCCAAAATGGGGTATAGTAAAATATAACTTACAAAAAGATACGAAGGAGTTGGTAAAAATGTACAAATTAAAATTAAAAGATTTAAGGGAGGACGCGGATATAAGACAAGTTGAAATGGCAAAAATACTAAATTGCACACAAACATGCTATTCCAAATGGGAATTAGAGCAAAGAGACATTCCGATAAAAACGCTAATACAGATAGCCAGTTACTTTAATGTGTCTCTTGATTACATTTGTGGACTTACGAACGAAAAAAGACCGTTCCCGAAATCATAAGACCCGAGTTACAATCAACTCAAAAACCAAAGTGCCCACGATCTGTTCGCAAATCGAAAAATACTAGAATAAGCGACCGATCTTTTTGAATAGAATGAGAACAGAGCGGGGTTCCCGGAAATTCGCGTTCGGCCTCAGATGAATTTCGGACATACCCCCTAAGCAAAATTCCGCTGTTGGGTTCAGGCCGACAGACTGCATGTAAAAAAACAGGAGGCGAATTTTATGGACAAATCCTTTTTGGGCGCAATGGAGGCAATCACCGGTACGATCAACGAGCATAAAGAATTTTTGACCGACCTGGACCGGGCCATTGGGGATGCCGACCATGGACACAATATGGCGCGCGGGTTTCACGCTGTCATGGAAAAATTGAAGGCTTCGCCTCCCGCCGATCTGTCAACCGGGCTGAAAACGACAGCCATGACACTGATTTCCACCGTCGGAGGCGCGTCCGGCCCGCTTTACGGGACCGCGTTCCTGCGCTGTGCCAAGGTCATGCAGGGGAAAGACTCAATTGGTCAGGCAGATGCCGCGCAGCTTTTGGGGGAATCGCTGGATGGAATCGAAACCCGCGGGAAAGCGCGGCCGGGCGACAAGACCATGATCGACGCGCTCAAACCCGCTTATGATGCGTTCAATACCGCCCTGGAGCAGGGCCGTACTTTTTCGGAATGTCTGGAAGCCGCCTGCAAAGCCGCGGAAGAGGGAGTCGCCTATACGAAAACCATAGCGGCCAGGAAAGGGCGGGCGAGCTATCTTGGGGAGCGGAGCATCGGGCATCAGGACCCGGGCGCAACTTCCGTCATGCTCATCCTCAAGGCGCTGACAGAGTATTATGAAAGCCTGTAAAAACAAGGCCGGGATAAAAAATCCCGGCTGATAAGCGAAGTGCCGGCGAAAGCCGGCGGAATGGAGAAGCTTATGGTAGGACTTGTCATTGTGTCCCACAGTGCGAAACTTGCGGAAGGGGTTGCGGAAATCGCGGCCCAGATGGCGGGCAGGGAGCTGAAGCTGGTTGCGGCCGGCGGCCTGCAGAACGGCGGGATCGGCACAGACGCGGCGCGCATCGGCAGCGCGGTCGCACAGGCGGACTCCGGGGACGGGGTGGTCATTCTGGCGGATCTCGGCAGCGCGATTCTCAGCGCGGAAACAGCGCTGGAATTTTTGGAAGAACCGGTGCGCGGACGGGTCCGGATTGCGGACGCCCCGATTGTGGAAGGGGCGGTCAGCGCGGCGATTCAGGCAACTATCGGCTCGCCGCTCGGGGAAGTCGCGGACGCGGCGGAACAGGCACGTACGCTGTGCAAATTGTAAGGGACAGGGGTTAATCGGATGAAACAGGTGACATTGACGCTCACGAACCCGGCGGGGCTGCACGCAAGGCCGGCGGCGGAACTGGTGAAAGCGGCGGCCGGATTCAGGAGCCAAATCGTTCTGGAGGGAAACGGGAAAAAAGCCGATGCCGGGAGCATCATTCTGGTTCTGGGGCTGGGGCTGCGGCAAAACGATTCCATCACGGTCCGCGCGGAAGGCGAAGATGAGGAAGCGGCCGTACAGGCCCTGACAGAGTTGATAAAACAGCGGTTTCGTGAATAGGAGGGCGCCGCATCGTGAATGAATGCAAAACGATCCATGCAGCGGGGGCTGTTGCGGGAATTGCCCGGGGGTATCTCCATTTTCTGCGCAGGGATCTTCAACAGGAACTGGAATGCTATCACCGGCAGGACCCGCCGCTGGAAATGCAGCGGTTCTATTACGCGCGCGGCGTTGCCGCCGCACGAACCGACAGGCTCGCGGAAAAGCTGCGAAAAGAAAACCAGGAGGGGCAGGCGGCAATTCTGGAAACGCGCAGTCTGATCCTTGCGGATACATAC